>CAYWTT010000305.1:0-5292 GCA_964461245.1 uncultured Prolixibacteraceae bacterium
TTTCCAAAAATTTTCGGTCGAGTAAATCGCCCCGGATGGTCTCAATCCCAAAGCCCTCCATTTCATCCCGTTCCTTTTGGCTGCTGAAGCGGGAAACCCCGATCACCCTTTTACTTACCCCTGCTTCGTCACACGCACGTTTGGCCATGCGCGCCAGCGACGGACCGATTTTCCCGGCAATGCCCAGAAAAATCAGGTCGCCGTCAAGACGGGAAAACATTTCTACTGTCTCCGCCGAGGGCCTGGAAAGAAATTCACCCAACTCTTCTTCGGTTTTGATGACCGCAGGCTGCGGACTGCGGGCGACCGGCAAACACCCGGAGGCAGGCAGCGAAGGGTATTTCCCGTATTCCGGATTTACGCCTTCAGCTACTCCGGGCTTTTCTTTGTCTTCAGAATATGTTTCCATTACCTTACTTCTCCCATTCTTAAAATGATTTCTTTATAAAGATTCACCGCATCTTCGATTTTTGATGTTTGGCAAAATTCGTTGGTCTGATGGGCCATTTGGGGTTGGCCGGGACCAAGGATAACCGTGGGGACACCACCATACAGGCCTTGCAATACAGAGCCATCGGTCACATAGGGCAGCGACTTTTGGTGACGGTTTCCTCCCGCGACAATGTCGCACACGTCGTATACCATTTGTACAAAGGAGGAACTCTCATCGGTGGTAACAGGTCGAAGGTCGACCCGTTTTTCAACCGATACCTCCGGCCCCAGTTCAACAGAAAGTCGTTCGAGTATTTCAGCATGGTCAACAAGGGGTGTGGAGCGGATATCAATGGTAAACCAGGCGCTATCGGGTACCGAGTTCAGGTTTTTGCCCCCTCCGACCATCCCCACGTTGAGGGTGGGCATGCCATGCAATCCATCGGGTTGGGCATGAAAGCGGAATTCTTCAGTTCGGGCAATTGCCCTGGCCACTTTATAAACAGCATTCTCTCCCAAGTGGGGCATGGATGAATGGGCTGTTTTGCCCGTTGCTGAAACATAGAGATACAAGGCGCCTTTGTGTCCAATGGCCGGGATATTCGCCGTGGGTTCTCCGACCAGGATGGCTCTGGCGCTACCCAGGGGGAAACGGGTATCGGCCAGGTGTTGGGCGCCTATGCAACCGGGCTCTTCCCCGGCAGTAAATATAAGCCGGACACCGCCCTCAGGTGTGGATCCCCAAAACGCCTGCACCGCTGCACAAGCCATGGCCGCTACCCCGCTCTTCATGTCGCTGGTACCGCGACCATAGATTTTACCGTCTTTTATGATCCCCGAAAACGGATCTTCATCCCAGGGAGTTGTGCCCAGGGGGATGGTATCCAGATGGCCTGTCAGTACGACCGGAGGAACATGGCCGGTGAGCCCTTTTTCAGCCACCAGGGTCAGACGTTTAGCCGACAACCGGTCGTACCGGACGGTAAACCCGTTTTGACCCAGGAGTTCACCCAGGAACAAGGCTACAGCCTCTTCATTTCCCGGGGGAGTGACGGTGTCGAACGAAACCAGTTTCCGGGTCAGTGCTATAGCATCTTCAAAAATCATATTTTTGGTTTCAGATCCGCTATTGGAACGGTTTCCCCGTGTGATTTTCTGACGGGCGACCCGGGCAAAAGCGAGACGATCAGTGCGCCGGTCAAAGCGACAGCCACCAACAGGGCAAACCCGGCACTGTAATTTTTAACCTGTTCATTATATAAAACACCTACCAACACAGGGAAAAGGGATTCGGCTACCCCGTCGGCCACCAGCACAATGCCCATGACCCTTCCCAGTACCCTGACACCAAAAAGGTCGCCCGCCATCAGGGGGATGATCATATAGTCGCCGCCCATACCAATTCCAAAGACAACCGCAAAAAGAAACATCCTGCCGGGAAACTCGGGAACGAACAACATAGAAATTACCGAGGCAATGGTCAGATAGATGATCAACATGACATACTTGCGGTTGATGCGGTCGGCCAGCCAGCCCATCAACAACCGTCCGGCCAGGCTCGCGAGCAGCATGGTCGACATAACATGGGCCGCCTGGGGTTGCGAATAGTCCAGGTCGCGCAAATACAGCTTCAGGTGTTGCCCGATGCCGCCGACAGCGCCCATTGAGCACATGCTGCCTGAGGCAAGAAGGTAAAAGTTTTTATTTCTGAAAAGGTTACCCAACGGCTCCATCGGCCGGTTATGGGTTTCAGGATTGGGCTTCGCGGCAGACTTAACTTTCATAAACAAAGGTAATGGCGTGGCCACCAGGATGATCAGAAAGCCCAGAGCGCACAAGGCGGTATGCCAACCAAAGCGGGCCTCCAGTCCGGCCGACAGCAAGGGGGCTAAAGCCCCTCCCACCCCGATGCCCAGGTAGGCCATGCCCATCGCTTTTCCCCGGCTTCTGTCGAAGTTCCGGGAAATTAAAACCTGACAGGGTAACGGACCGCCAAAAACGTAGCCCAGGGCGTTCAGAATGTAGAACATATAAAACAAGCCCAGCGTATTGGCGAAGCTGAGGCCGATAAGGGCTGTCCCCATCAAAAGGGTACCAGTGACCATCAGCTTTTTAGGGCCGAAGCGGTCGATCATCCACCCGGCTATGAAACCGAACAAGGGGCCGACCAGCAGTTTGCCCAGCGCATTGCCCGATGTGACTTCCGCCCTTGACCAGCCATATTCTCCGGTCATGAAGTCGAAGAAAAACGAAAGCCCATAATAGGCAAAGCCAACAAGGGCAAACAACGACAGAAAGGCCGTACCCAAAACATAGAACTTCGAACTGCGGGATGGATTTACCATGGATAAAATAATCTGGTTTTCTGTCATCGATTAGTGATATGCGTTTGATCTTAAGAGCCCACTCAGAAAATACAGTATATGGTTTTCAATTGTTCTGACCCCCTGCCCCCTAAAGGGTGTAACAATTAAAACCCAACGAGTTAAAAAGTCTCCTTTAGCCCGCCCGACTGAACAGAGCCAGTTGTTCGGGCGGGGGGATATAGGGGTCAAAAGCACATTTCGGAGCGGACTCATCTTAATAAATTCAAATATTACAAACCGTTAACCACTTTACGTTTTTCAAGTACCCGTTTAGTTACGGTGTTTGTTGCAACAGGGAACATTTCCCTGAAATTCCATTGTTCTCACTGAATGGACATATCCGAGTGGTTTTTACCGCTGATACCACAGGCTCTGGAGTACATGCCGGTCACACTTTGGATATAGCTATGAACCAATTCCTGAGGATCAACAGAGATCAAACCTTCACAAACCTGAGCAAACTGAATCGGCATAAACTGACTTAAAAGGGAATACGGTATTTTTTTAATCCTCAGATTCCCGAATAATCTGCTTTTTGCTTCAGCGAGCTCATCCAAAGGCCAATAGTATCGCAATCGATCAGAAAAACTATACCTGCGCTTAAAAAACTTTTGTTTTTCATCTCCAAGGTAATATCTCTCCCAATATTTGGGTTGTTTGATCATGGCATTCTCCAGAATCTCACGCAGATTGGACAATCCTTCATGATCTTTTCCAAAAATTTCAACTTCCATGGCTTCCAGTGCAAAAAGCGCTTCGCGATAGGCAAAGGTAAGCCAGGGACCCACCTTGAGAATGCAAAAATGATCTTCGACCAGTGCTTTCAGGTCACTCTCTGTCTGAAAGTCAGTTGAATGCGCCTCATATACCAGATGGTCAAATTCCAGGATTTGATCACTCAGTTGCTTTGCCTTTTGCCGCTGGTATTTAAAAATCCGGTCATCTCCAAATTCCACCCCGGGTTGAACAACTACTCCAATGACACGGTTCCAGGCATCATTCAGTCCTGCTTCCAGGAAATGCTGTTTTGTGATCTGGATTGTATGAGCAGCATCTTCAGGGGTTGTGGGAACAATTTCATTCTCGATTTCCCTGCATCCTCCCGGTATGGGAACTTCAGTTCCTATGACATAAAAAGGCTTTGGACAGTTTCTGCGATATTTCACCCATGCATCTTCAGCTACCTTGCATAGGGCAGCGGCCCGGGAAGCAACCACTTCATCCGGCAATGGGTTCATTCTATCGCCTTCATCATCCGCACAAAACATACTGGTATCCAGATGAATTTTCTGATAGCCCGCTTTAATATATTCTTCAATGAGTTCTTTTGCCATGGCCATTGCTTTTTCAGCGGGTTGGTTTTGCCAGGCATTGGGGCCTAAGTGATCTCCACCTAAAAGAATCCTATCTTCAGGAAAACCCACTTTCCGGGCAATCCCATTGATATAACCCACAAAATCAATGGGCTTCATCCCGGTATACCCCCCAAATTGATCAACCTGATTAGAAGTTGATTCGACCAATAAAATGGTCTCATCAGATTTGGCCTGTTTGAAGCAGGCTTCAAGTACTTCCGCGTTGGCAGTGCAAACTGAATAAATGCCTTTCTTTGTTCCACGCCGGTTCTCTGCCAATAAATCAAGAAAAACATCACCAGAGCTTTTCATACTTATTTGCGGATAAAATCAGGTGAGTATATTTTCACTCCCTGTACGACCCGGGTAATGGCAAACGATTTTGAAGGAGAATCAGGAGACAGACCCAGTTTTAATGATTTGTAGAAACCGATAATCTGTGCAGGAAGAATATAGAAAACAGGCAAAAAGTCTTCCGGGAAGTCCTCCGTCCCTTCGGGAAACCGGATCGAAAGATCGAATTGAAACTCTTCCTGATCATATCCATTTCCAATGGCCACCGTCTTTTCTCCTGCCATATTCATCGAACGGATGAAATCCAGCTCATAAAGTCTTGCATAAGCATTGTTGGAGAGAAGATAAACCACAACGGTGGCACTATTGACCAATGCCTTGGGACCATGTCTGAAGCCCAGGAAAGAATCGTAAACGCCAATCACCTTCCCATCGGAGAGTTCCTGTACCTTGAGTTGCGATTCATGGGCAACCCCTAAGAGCGGCCCTGAACCTAAAAACACAATCCGCTCATAATCCATCTCGGCTAACTGTTTTAAACCTGGCAGGCATTCGTTAAGGATAAAATTCCCGAAACGCTGCAGTTTTTCTATCAGGGGGCCCATTTGCCCGACCTCCATGATGTTGACAATTAACAATCCGGCAAGCAGCATCGAAGAAAACGAGCTGGTCATGGCCAGCGAACGGTCATTCGTTCCCTCTGGCAACAAAAACACATATGAGTTTATTTCCCCTGTTTTTCTGGCCAATTCTCCACTCTTGTTACAGGTCACGTTTAATTCATACAGGTCATCACAATACGCTTTTGCTAATTCTACTGTGGCCACACTCTCGGGGCTATCCCC
>CAYWTT010000306.1:0-5284 GCA_964461245.1 uncultured Prolixibacteraceae bacterium
CTTTGAGGAGATCGAGTTTTCCATCCAAAGGCAGCTCAGTTAATGACTCATATTCGATCCGGTCACCTTTGTCCTCGGCCCGGAAGATGATTTTACCGTCCTGCCGGGGCAGGATGGTCGCATAGGCATACATGTTGATGGTGGCATTCAGGATAGCTCCGCCATACAGATCGGAGTAAGGCGAAACATCTGTACCTCCTCCGGCCAGACCCAGCCGCAGGGGGGCTTTACTTCGGATGATCATTTTCTGTCAGCTTCATTGTAAACTTCTAAAATAGCATTTACCATGTTACTCCACAAATATTTCTGCTTTTCCTTTTCCAGATTTTTTTCGAACCCGGTTTTCCGGTTGTTCCCGAAGAAATCGGAAATGGCACCGGCAATTGCTTCCGGATCGGGTTGTACCACATAACCCACCCGGTTGTGTGGAATGATTTCCGACAAACCTCCCACATCGGTAACCAGCATGGGTTTGTTAAAATAGTAACCGATTTGTGTCACCCCACTCTGGGTAGCATGTTTGTATGGCTGAACAACCAGGTCGGAGGCGCAGAAGTACTGGTTTACCTCACTGTTCGGAATGAAACGGGTCCGGAGAATCACCTCCTTCTCCAGATTTAACTGATTGATAAGCTCCAGGTAGGGTTTACTGTCGGCGTAAAATTCCCCGGCGACCAGTAAACGGACCGGGAATTTTCGCAAATCTTCACGGGAAAAGGCCTTCAACAGCCAGTCAAGCCCTTTGTAGTCCCTGATGAATCCGAAAAACAGGATGTATCTGTAACTGGGATCGAGTTCCAGCATGGCCAGGGCTTCTTCACGTTCCAGAATTTTCCCGAAATCATCAAACATCGGATGGGGTGAGAGTCTCGAGGGAAGATCTTTTCTGAACAGCAACACATCTTGCGAGACACTTTTTGACATGGTCACGATCCCGTCAATACTGTTCATAAAAAGGGAAGTGAGAAAATGGTCGCCGATCCGTTTTTCGTGCGGGACAATATTGTCGGCGATGCAAATCACCCTGGTCTTCCGGTTGCCCCTGATTAGGCGCGCCAAAATGCTGAAACAGGGCGACATAAAGGGGATCCAGTACTTCACAATGACCAGGTCGTGGTTTTCTTTCCGGATACACCCTCCCCTCCTGATCCAGTTGAAAGGATTGACCGAATTGATTCCTCTCCGGATGTCCAGACTGTCTGGTTTTTCCCAGGTGGCATACTGGCTCTTCCCGGGGAAAAGGAGAGATGGGTATTGCAGCGTAAAGGTCTCAATGGAAACCTGGTGCCCTGCATGCTGAAATTCCTTTGCCAGACGTTCATTGTAGGCAGCCAGTCCGCAGCGGAAAGGCCAGGCAGTTCCGATAATTTTGATTTTCATGTGCAATGTGGCTTATTCTCTTTCAAACTGTAAAAGCTGTGCTTCAATATACGGGATGACCTTGCCGGTTTCGGAAATATCGAACCAGACCAGTAAGGGGTCTTTCCTAAACCAGGTAAGTTGTTTCCTTGCATAACGGCGGGTATTTGATTTGATCTGTTCAATGGCTGCTTCCCGGCTGCATTTCCCGTCAAAGAAATCAAACCATTCCCGGTAACCAACCGTATTCAGCGCATTGTTTGTGCGGTATGCCATCAGGCTCCGGGCTTCTTCTTCAAGCCCGCCGGAAACCATCCGGTCCACCCTTTCATTGATCCTGTCGTAAATGAGCTCTCTTTCTGCCGTTAATCCGATCTTTATAATCCTGAAATCCCTTTGCTTGTGCGGATGGGTTCTTAATTCCGAATAAGGTTTGCCCGCCATGATGGAGATTTCCAGTGCATGTAGCAACCGTTTGGGATTGTGCAGATCAACCTGCCTGTAATATACCGGATCGATCCTTTTTAATTCAAACCTGAGACTTTCAATGCCTTCTTCATGATACCGGGAAACCAGACTGCTCCTGAGTTCGGGATCCACCGAAGGCAGGTCATCAATTCCCTTACACACAGCATCCAGGTAGAGCATAGAACCGCCTGTCATCACCACCACCGTTACTTTGGTGAAGAGACTCCCGAGAAGGGCCATGACATCGGTTTCAAAGCGGCCGGCCGTGTAAGAATCCTGAATGGAATGGGAATGAATGAAATGGTGTCTGATCCGGCTCAATATCTCTTCACCCGGGACAGCTGTGCCAATTTTCATCTCCCTGAACATCTGCCGGGAATCGGCCGAGATGATCTCCGTATTGAAGTGGGAGGCAACCTCCAGGCTCAGATCGGTTTTGCCGATTCCGGTGGGGCCTGTAATTATGACCAGTGTGGGTTTCATTCCCGGGATAATTTGGTGCAGCACAAAGATAGGGGTATTCAGGTAAAATAAAACTGTCCGGCACAGGGTACCGGACAGTTCGGATTTTTGAAAATCGGACAGCAAATCGGTGTCGGATCAGGATTTCAAAGTAAATATTCCTCCATCTCCCCAAAAATTCCATAATAGTCAGTTAAAACACCGAAATCGGGATCTGCCGGATTGGCTTCCGATACGTCAAACAAATCCCCAGCAATTGCTTCCTCCATCGTCTGAACCGGGACAATGCCCCTTTCAAAGTTGACCGGTGGCTTCCTGAGATTTTCTTCCATATTTGTTCCAGTTAGTTGCGAATTGAAAAAACTTTAAACCTGCTGCTGGCAGAAAGGTGAGAAGCAGACCAGGGGAATATAAGCAATGAACCGCCTTCGGGTTCAGCTGAAAGAGAGGGGATTCATCACAGCTACCACTGATCTGATAAATCATAACCTGGTTTAAACTTTGGGAACAAAAGTAAAAATGATTTTCTGAAAAAAACAACACCTTGAAAGCTGTGACCTGTTAATTGAAACTGAAATCCTGACCGGAAGAGGATAAATACACTTCTTGATCCGTTTTCTATGATCTTATAAATGAATGATTAATATCCCGTTTTTTTGTAAAAGATATGAACATATTCATTATAAAATCAAAAAATTAAAAAATGTTAAATATTTCAAAAGGAGGCAGGGTGCCGTTAACCGGCTGGGAAATGAAATTCAGGAAAGACGGTTGGAGAAGCGGTTTAATGACCGGGAATAACAGAACAAAAAAAGGGGCGAATCTCGCCCCTTTAATTATGTAAAATACATTATGTTATTTCACAGTGTCAATGTATTCGATCAATTCAACGAGTTTGTTTGAATAACCCCATTCGTTGTCGTACCATGAAACGACCTTCACGAAATTGTCGTTGAGTCCGATTCCGGCGCCTGCATCGAAGATGGAGGTTCTGGAGTCGCCCAGGAAATCAGTTGAAACCACGGCATCTTCGGTATATCCCAGGATTCCTTTCAGTTCTCCTTCCGAAGCGGCTTTCATGGCAGCGCAGATGGTTTTATAGGAAGCCGGTTTTTCCAGGCGGCAGGTCAGGTCGACCACCGATACATTGGGAGTAGGAATGCGGAAAGACATCCCGGTCAGTTTACCGTTAAGGGAGGGGATCACCTTACCCACGGCTTTGGCAGCTCCGGTGGAAGAGGGGATAATGTTCTGCCCGGCACCGCGGCCGCCTCTCCAGTCTTTCTTCGAAGGGCCGTCCACTGTTTTCTGTGTGGCAGTGGTGGCGTGCACGGTGGTCATCAGACCTTCCACGATCCCGAAATTGTCGTTCAGAACCTTGGCAATGGGAGCCAGACAGTTGGTCGTGCAGGAAGCATTCGACAGGAAGTTCATGTCGGGAGTATAGGTGGTATGGTTCACACCCATTACAAACATTGGGGTGTCATCCTTGGATGGAGCTGACATGATCACTTTTTTGGCCCCGGCATCAAGGTGACCCTGGCATTTCACTTTGTCAAGGAAAAGACCGGTCGATTCCACAACGTAGTCGGCACCCACTTCGCCCCATTTCAGTTGGGAAGGTTCGGTAACCGCCGTAACCCTGATTTTTTTACCGTTCACCACCAGCATCCCGTTTTCAACGGAAACTGTGCCTTTGAACTGACCGTGTGTGGAATCATATTTCAGCATGTAGGCAATATAGTCCACATCGAGCAGGTCGTTGATGCCGACCACTTCAATATTTTCTTTAGCCATCGCTACGCGGAAAACAAGCCGTCCGATACGTCCGAATCCGTTAATACCAATTTTTATTGTTGACATAATGAAAAAATTTTTAATAATTTAATATTTAATATAAAATGCAAGAACGTGTTTTATTCAATCATACAAAGTAAGTACTATTATTTAATATGGTAACCATCAGCCGGATACTTTTAGGAAACATTAAGATTAGATTAACCAGGGGAGACAGACAGCCCGGGTTCTTCCCATTTCCCGGAGGCTCCGTGTTTGCCCGGAACCTCGTTATTACTATTAAATAATGGTATAACCACTGCTTTTTCTATCCGGAGGGAATAGGCCGGACAATTGCAGGTTTTGCAGGACATCCATGCCGGCAGCAACAGAAGGACCAGCAGCAAACGACCCGGCTTCAACATTTTCTTTATGAACATGGTACGATTCTTTTAATTTTTATTTTTAATTCAACGAAGTAAACGCAATTTTGTAAAAAAACGTATATTTGACGCTTGATAAACCAGCAGGCCTAATGTGCGAAACAGGGCCGGTCATTTATCAACAGGTTGAAAAACGGATTAAACCCAAAAAGTGAATTTGTTGAAAAAAACAGGTGAAAAGGCCAAAAAAGTGGAAAAAATCATGCATTATTATGATACAATATTTTGTACTTTGCGCTGAAATTTCATAGGTTTGTATAATTAAAAACAAAAAATAAGACTAATATGTCTGAAAAATTTAATTTATTTATTAATAAATCAAAATCAATCAATCAATTAAGTTCAATTTAAAGCAAGTTGCTATGGAAAAATTTACTAGACATTTCTTGCTCGGAGAACACAGCATTGTGCGGTTTCTTCGAAAAGTTGGCCTTGGATTGGCTTTGGTACTCTGGACGACACTGGCCTTTGCCCAGGAAGCCCAGGATACCTACCATTTGAGGGTCGCTTCCTGGGATAGCTGTTATCAAACCGATAATGTCTATTCCGTGCCGGTTTACATGAAAGACTTCATGAAAATCCAGAAGTTTGTATTGGAACTTACCTATACAAACACTACGGATTTTGACTTCATCGGTCTGACCAAGGTGAACTCGGCAATAAGTACCATGACTGTTCAGCAGCTGACTGACGGCAAATTAACTTTTAACTGGACGAGTGCGACTCCGGTTTCCATCCTTCCGGATAACAGCGAAAACCTGATGTTCGTGCTCAAC
>CAYWTT010000307.1:0-5282 GCA_964461245.1 uncultured Prolixibacteraceae bacterium
CTGGATACCATGTTGGCAAAAGGTACCTATGTATTTAATTACACTTATAACAATTGTCCGCGTACCCTTACTGTAACCGTTAGTGAAATCGTACGCTGGGTAGCTATCTCCGCTATACAGGGAACTGGTGACATTTCACCGGTGAAAGACCTCTACCGCGGAATTACCGGTACAGTTACCGGAGTTGTTCCTGGTGTGGGTTATACTGTACAGGATGCGGTTGCACCCTGGAGCGGAATCTGGGTTGCCGATGCTGTGAACACGGTAATTGAAGGTAACGGAATTAAAGTGGATGGTACTGTAACTGAAGTAAACGGTGTAACTACACTGGTAGCTGTTAACGTGGCGCTGATTAATCCTCCGCTGGCTATTACGGCAATCGATATGGTTGATCCTGCAGATGCCAAACAGGAAAAATACGAAAGTGTACTTGTGAAGGTTAAGGGTGCTCGCTTCCAGGGTTCTGTGAATCCGGATGGCAGCTGGGTAATCAAAACAACTGAAACAAACAATGTCGTCGTTGATGATTGGATTTTTGCTTACACTCCGGTCGACGGTCACTACTACAATGTGACTGGTGTAGTCAACGGTGCAAATGATCTCTATAAACTTGAGCCAAGGAAAGCAGCCGATGTAGTCGATCTCTCTGCTACAACTCCTGTAATTGACATTGACAACTTGCAGTTCAAAGTTTATCCTAACCCGTTCAGTGATTATCTGAATATTGAGAACCACGACAAACTGACCCGAGTAACGGTTACCAACATTGCCGGTCAGCGTGTGATGGATATTCAGTATCCGGAACGTGTGATCCGTACTTCTAATCTGGTAAGTGGCGTATATGTTGTCACTCTCTTCACTGAGGACGGCATTGCTAAATCAGAAAGGATAGTCAAAAGGTAATACCGAATTGATTGATTAAAAAGGGGGAGCCAATAGGTTCCCCTTTTTTAATGCTTTTTTTGATAAATAGAAAATATAAAATAATGAAATTTTATACAGCTTCTTCCCTTTGTCACAATTACGTGGTTACCTGTGATAAATCGTTACTTAAGGAGATGAGATTGTCTGAAAGGCTGGAGAGGATCCGTTTACTGGCTGAGACGAAGCAATCTTCTGACCATGAGGTATATAATTCCTAATTGAGATCGTCTAACCTTTAAGATAGAGGAGAAGCCCATGAATGGCCTCAGCAGGGGAAATAAATAATTCCTTTAAAGTGCCGGACTGTACATTATAAGTCCGTCAAAGGCATCCACCTTCCTATGTTGAGAAGGGTTCTCGCTCTTCACTTTTCATTTTTCAATTTTTACTAATTCAAATTCTGTCCCTTCTCCTGGTTAACTTGTAAAAATAGTACCTGATTGGGTGGGTGTATTTCAATTGTTTCCAGGGACGGCTGCTGTGAGGAAGGTGAAGTACGGATAACTCTTTGACCAGGTAATTGTAAAAACCTGCATGAAGGCTCTGACGGCTGATATGGATATCATACCAGTCTTTTTTTCCTGAAAGTTCTTTAAAGTTGCATGAACCGAGAAAAGCAGGGCTGATAAGGGTGCAACAAAAGCTTAAACTGCGTTTGGTTTTCTGCCAGGAAGCATTATCCTTGCGAACGTATGAATAGGGAAAATTGTGATTGCCTTCCTGATCTACAGTTACAGCACCAATCGATCCCGGGTTGGGGAGTTCGGAATAGAGTCGCAGCAGTTCTGTGATGGTATTTTTTTTGATGATCACGTCCGATTCAATGAGGATCAGGGGTACGCTGTTCTTTAAAGCCATTTCCTGAGACATTTCAAGAACGGTTTTATAGTTGGGGGATGGTGTGTCAATATAGTCTTCCAGGTTGATCAGACGAAAACGGAATAACTCCTGATTGTTTTCAAGAAAGTCCCTGGTCTCTTTACTGCTAAAATCATTAAATACCACATATTCAAAATTTCCGTCAGCCACTGAAATTGCCTCAATGGTTCTTCGTGTGGTTTCAGGTGAATCCTTTACCGGTGTGACTACCAGTGCTTCCATTCTGCTTATTGTACGATTTGAAAAAATGTCATCAGACGGATTGATCACGATGTTTGACAATTGCAAAGATAATCATACCCGTTCAATGGTTATGTGATTAATGAAAAAGCGATTTCATTTTCTGGATATATCGCGGGAAAAAGCCTGGGCTGTCGGCATAATCAGCAGGTCGTCTATGTTGACATGGGGAGCTCTGGAAATAATGAAGAGGATGGCTTCTGCCACATCTTTTCCTGACAATGGAATAAATCCTTTATAGACGTTGTCGGCCCTTTCCCTGTCTCCTTTGAACCGAACTGTGGAAAATTCGGTATTGACAGCGCCCGGAGCCACTGAACTAACTTTTATCCCGTAAGGGAGAAGCTCCATCCGCATCGTTTGAGTAAGTGATTGGACCGCGTGTTTAGTAGCGCAATATACATTTCCCATAGGATACGGATCTTTCCCGGCAATCGATGATATATTGATTATATGGCCCGATTTCCTGGAAATCATACCCGGGATCACCTTTCTGGTAACATACAGCAATCCCTTCACATTGGTGTCTATCATTCTGTCCCAGTCGTCGGTTACGCCGTCCTGAACTGCATTAAGTCCCACTGCGAGGCCGGCATTATTCACCAGCACATCGATCTCGTTGTATGGATGTGGAAGTGAATCCAGCGATTCTTCCACCTGACGAAGATCCCTGACATCAAAGTTCAGCGTAAGTGGTGTCTGGCCATATTTTCTGAATAAATCCTCTTTCAGTTGCTCAAGGTATTCTTTCCTTCTTCCGGTCAGGATCAGGTTATACCCGTTTTCAGCAAGAATCTCAGCAGTAGCTTTTCCGATTCCGGAAGTGGCTCCTGTAATTAGCACGCATTTTCCCATGATGTGGATATTATGTGAGAAGTGCCGAAATTAAAAAAAATGAGATTACTGATTGAATTATCTTCCACTTAATTACCTTTGTTTTATCCAAAAAAATTTAAAATTAAATGTTATGGAAGATTCTGCTGAAGACCGGTCACTCTTCTCAATTGAGGATATTGCAGAACCCGAAAGCATGGAAGATGTGATTTATACCCTGATGGTGAATCCTAATCTTTCCACTATCAATTATTTCAATGATTTTACTGACCAATCCGTCACACCGGATACCCTGGATGCTAACGACACGGATGAGACCAGCATTTTTGAACTCGATGCCACCGGTCATTGCATGTCGATGACCACTCATGCCTTTCATCATCACCTGGCAGACAATCCGCAGGTGGCCACGGAAATTCTAGTCTCCAGGGCTGCGAGAAAAATGTTGTGTTTGGGAGCTAAACCATTGGTATTAAGTGCTTTTCTCTATCATATAGACTTTGGTAATCCCCATGGCCATCTGATCGCTTCAGGTGCCAAAAAGGGACTTGAAAATGCGGCACATCTGTTTAAGCTGAAAATTACTGACCGTAAGATACGTTTTGACCACTTCAGGGGGCATGGACCGGTACCTCCGACCATTATCATCAGCATGATGGGATTGATTGAAGATAAATCGAAGCTGACCGGCCATGACTTTAAACAAAAAGGAAATAACATTTTTATGATCGGAAAGCAGTCGAACGATGTGAATGCCTCGGAATACCTGGAATTTTACCATGGCATTTCCGCCTCTCCTTTGCCGGCTTTTTCCCTGGAAGATGAAGCAAGTATACAGCAAGCACTGAAAAAATTGCATGAGCTCAAACTTATTAGCAGCGCAAGTCCTGTGGGTAAAGGGGGACTCTTTTTTACCTTGTTGAGGGCGGCTTTCCCAAACAACCTGGGATTCGATATCACCACGGATGCTGAAATCAGGAAGGATGCATTCCTCTTTGGTGAAGCTATGGGACGGATTGTCGTCGATGTTTATCCTGAGCGTGAAGATGATTTTATGGACGTCATGTCGGAACATGAGGTGCCTTTTTTTATGCTGGGTCACGTTACAAAAGGGGAGATACGGGTGGATGATGTTTCCCTGGGGTATACCGATAAAATGAGTGCTGCCATCTGATGGAAATTTTGCCCTATAATCTTTCTGAACAGGATAAAAAATCGGAGGTAACCCGGATGTTCGATCATATTGCGGGAAAATATGATCTTCTGAATCATCTGCTTTCATTCAATGTGGATAAATATTGGAGGAAAAGGGCGATCAGGGAACTTTCCTCTTCCGCACCCAAAACAATCCTAGATCTGGCCACAGGGACAGGTGACATGGCTATTGCAGCCATGCAGGTTAAGCCTAATAAGATTATCGGATTGGATATTTCCGGTGAAATGCTGAGAATGGCCAAAGAGAAGGTTAAAAAGCGGAAAATGGATGGCAAAATCAGTTTTATTCTGGGAGACGGAGAAAATATTCCGTTTTCCGATGGAACATTTGATGCCGTTATCTCAGGTTTTGGAGTGCGTAATTTTGCGGATTTAAAGAAAGGTATGACTGAGGCACTGAGAGTCTTAAATAGAGAGGGTCAATTGGTGGTGCTGGAATTTTCTAAACCTGGTAAGTCTCTGTTTGGCCGACTTTACAGGTTATATTTTTCAAAAATTCTGCCGGGAATAGGAGGTTTGGTTTCCGGCGATCATCCGGCATATGTTTATCTGCCGCAATCGGTGGGAGCATTCCCGGATGGGGAGCATTTCCTGGAGGTGATCAGGGAAGCGGGATTTGTAAGATGTTATTGCAAACCGCTTACTTTTGGTATTGCAACGATCTATTCCGGATTTAAAGCATAAAACTTTTTTCTGAACAATAAAAAACAGAATTCAAGGTTATCATAGAATGATAGGATTTAGAAATTCCATACGATCGCTGTTTTTTCTCTTGCTGATTTTACCGGGCACCCTTTCATACGGGCAAAAAGTAAAATTGAAGAATCTTACCACATTTGATGAAAAATTGCTTCATTTTGGTTTTACCTTGGGGATCAATACGTTGGATTTCAGGGTAAGGAATTATCTGCCCATCAGTGAGAATCTTAATTTTATCCCAGTAAACTGGCAAACCGACATCAAACAAGTAGGACCTATGGATACGGTACGTGCAGATGTGGCTAATCTGATTCCAGGCTTTACTGTGGCTATCGTTTCTGACCTCCGGATGACCAGGGACCTTTCACTGAGATTTTTACCGGGTATGTCTTTCGGGGAAAGAAAACTGACATACAATATACCTGTGGTGGATAATTTATACACCTTCAAGGATGTGCAGTATACTTATTCCGTGAAGTCCACGTTTATCG
>CAYWTT010000308.1:0-5282 GCA_964461245.1 uncultured Prolixibacteraceae bacterium
CATCGATTCTTCATTTTTGGGGATCGAAAAAACCGTACGCTTTATCCTTCATCTGGTTGAGCAGAAGTTCGGAATATAGAATGCCGGCAGTAAAAGCAGGCAGGTCGTGTTACTTCTTTCTTAAGAATTATAATTTGTAATTATTCGTTGCGGATAACATTAAAATTATTACTATAATTGCGAATTAAAAGATAAAGATGAACAACAACCATTTACATCACGGGCATCATTGGACAAATCCTCCGTATGGCAGGCCGTAATTGTTGTGTTTGTTTTCAGCAAAATATTAACCAGGAAGGCTTACCATCAACGGTAGGCCTTTTTTTATGAAAAATGATGCAGGAAATGTTGAGAATAGCTATTCAGACCAAAGGGCGTTTAAATGAAGGTTCGGTCAAATTGATGGAAGAAGCCGGGATCAGCCTGATCATCGGCAGGCGCAACCTGGTATCCCCGGCAAAGAATTTCCCGGTTGAGGTACTGTATCTCCGCGACGATGATATTCCGCAGACGGTAGCTTATGGCGCGGCCGATGTGGGGATTGTGGGCGAAAATGAAGTGTTGGAACGCAAAGAGAATGTCAGAATAGCCAAACGGCTGGGATTCAGCAAGTGCAGGCTATCATTGGCCATTCCGCAGCAGTTGGAATACCCGGGAACCGCATGGTTCAACGGGAAGAAGATTGCCACTTCGTACCCAGCCATATTGACCGATTGGTTGAAGAAGAACGGACTGGAATCGGAGATACACGTGATCAACGGCTCTGTGGAAATTTCCCCCGGGATCGGACTGGCCGACGGTATTTTTGATATTGTCAGCTCGGGATCCACCTTGGTGAGCAACCGATTGAAAGAGGTAGAGACCGTTGTTTCTTCTGAAGCGGTTCTGATTGCCAATAACGATTTATCCCCTGAAAAACTGGAAATCCTGGACGAATTTATATTCCGGCTGGAATCGGTCATGCGGGCAGAAGGGAAGAAATACATCCTCCTGAACGCGCCAAACGAAAAGATTGCTGAAATTTCTTCCATATTGCCGGGCATGAAAAGCCCGACGGTAATGCCGTTGGCTGAGTCAGGCTGGAGTTCTGTGCACTCGGTGATCAGCGAGAAGGATTTCTGGGAGGTGATCGGAAGGCTGAAAAAGGCCGGGGCGGAGGGAATCCTGGTAGTGCCGATAGAAAAGATGATTTTTTAATTTACTGAAGCGGATATGAAAACCTTTTTTAATCCCGATCGGACCCAGTGGCCTGAAATTCTGAAAAGACCGCTCTTTGATATTTCGGAGCTTCACAACCGGGTGGGCAGCATGCTGAATAAGATCAGGCTGAACGGAGAAGAGGCCTTGCGCGAATTAACCCTTCAGTTCGATCGTGTGCACATTGAACATTGGGAAGTGACTGAAAAAGAGTATGACCAAGCTGAACAGAGGATTGATGAGGAATTGAAGGAGGCCATCCGGAAGGCGGCGGTCAACATTGCCGATTTTCATCACCGGCAAATCCACCCTGTTGTAAAAAAGGAAACCATGCCTGGGGTATGGTGCTGGCAGAAGCCTGTGCCCATTGAGAAGGTGGGGCTTTATATTCCCGGCGGAAGCGCTCCCCTCTTTTCCACGGTGTTGATGTTGGCCGTTCCGGCCCGACTGGCCGGTTGCAGAGAGATCATCCTTTGTACGCCTCCTGCAAAAGATGGGTCCATTCACCCTGCCATCCTTTTTGCTTCCCGGCTGGCGGGAGTCTCCCGCGTATTCCGGCTGGGAGGGGTTCAGGCCATTGGCGCCATGGCTTACGGGGTGGTCACTCCGAAGGTGGACAAGATCTTCGGCCCGGGCAACCAGTATGTGATGGCTGCCAAGCAACTGGTAAGTTTTCAGGACGTCTCCATCGACATGCCAGCCGGTCCTTCGGAAGTGGCCATCCTGGCCGACGGAACTTCCCATCCTGAATTCATAGCAGCCGATCTTCTGTCGCAGGCCGAACATGGTCCCGACAGCCAGGTACTCCTGATTTTAAAAGATAATGCCATCCTGGATGCAGTCTTACAGGAGGTGGAAAGACAGATGGGGAATCTTCCGCGCAGGGATATTGCCGCCAAGGCTTTGGATAACAGCCGGATCGTGGTGTTCGACCATGAAAGGGAGATGCTCGAAATGATTAACCGGTACGCTCCGGAACACCTGATTGTCGCAACGCATAATTACGGGGAAATGGCAGCAAAGATCACCAATGCGGGTTCTGTTTTCCTCGGGAACTACACCCCGGAAAGTGCCGGAGATTATGCCTCCGGAACCAACCATACCCTGCCGACCAATGGCTGGGCCCGTTCCTACAGCGGGGTGAATATGGACAGTTTTGTGAAAAAAATAACTTTTCAGGAGATAACGACTGCAGGATTGAAAAATGTCGGCCCCGTCGTATCGGTCATGGCGCGGGCCGAAGAGCTGGAAGCTCACCGAAATGCAGTCACCATCCGCCTGGAACAGCTTCAAAAAATAGGACGATAAATGAATATCAGTGAATGGGTACGCCCCAATATCTTAAATTTAAAACCTTATTCCTCGGCGAGGGATGAGTTTTCGGGAGAAGCCATGGTTTTTCTCGATGCCAATGAAAATCCTTATAATGAGCCGTATAACCGGTATCCCGATCCCCTTCAGCGGAATCTGAAACAAAAAATTGCAGGCCTCAAGGGTGTGTCACCCGGCCAGATCTTCCTCGGTAATGGCAGTGACGAACCGATCGATCTGATTATCAAACTTTTTTGTGAACCCGGGGTTCATAATATTGTGCAGTTTGAACCCACCTACGGTATGTATCAGGTGGCGGCGGCCATCAATAATGTGGCAGTCCGGAAGGTCATGCTGACCGAAGATTTCCGGCTGGATGCGGATGGGATGCTGAAAACGGTAACCCCGGAAACGCGGATCATCTTCCTCTGTTCCCCCAATAATCCCAGTGGAAATGCACTGGAAAGGGAATCGATTGAAAAAGTCCTGACCGGTTTCAACGGGATCGTGGTGCTCGATGAGGCCTACATCGATTTTGCCTTGAATTTATCATGGCTGCCCCGCCTGAAAGATTACAAAAATCTGATCATCCTTCAGACCTTTTCCAAAGCCTAAGGAATGGCCGGCATCCGATTGGGAATGGCATTCTGCCATCCTGAAATCATTGCTTATCTGAACAAGATCAAATATCCCTATAACCTGAATGTGCTGACCCAGCGAAAAGCGCTGGAGCTGCTCGATAACCGGGCGGAAAAGGAAAGGTGGGTTAAACTTCTGCTCGCTGAAAGGGAGAAACTGGCTGAATGGCTTGACTGCTTATCATTTGTCAGACGGGTCTACCCGAGTGATTCCAATTTTCTGCTGGTGAAAATGGATGATGCGGCTGGAGTTTACCGTTACCTGATGCAAAAGGGAATTGTCGTCCGTGACCGTTCCAGGATACTGCTGTGTGAAAACAGCCTCCGTATCACTGTAGGTACTCCGGAGGAAAACACCATACTCATGGAAACCTTACATTTGTTGAACAGAATATAAGGCTACCTGGTTTTGCCATGGCAAGCCTTATTCCTGCGAATACCCGAAAAATATGATTGCATATGAAAAGAGCCCTATTTATTGACCGCGACGGCACCCTGATCGTGGAGCCTCCTGTAGACTTTCAGGTTGACTCACTTGAAAAGCTGGAGTTCATTCCCAAAGTATTCAGGAATCTTTACCGTATCTCCACAAACCTGGATTATGAACTGGTCATGGTCAGCAACCAGGATGGAATGGGCACTCCTGCCTATCCCAGTGAAACATTTTACCTGGTTCAACAAAAGATGCTCAAGGCTTTTGAAAATGAGGGGATAACTTTCAACAATATATTGATAGACAGTTCACTTCCGCATGAAAATGCACCCACCCGCAAACCCCGGACCGGTATGCTGGGGAGTTATATGGACGGGAGTTATGATCTGGAAAGCTGCTTCGTGATAGGCGATCGCCTGACGGATGTCCAGCTGGCGCAAAACCTGGGATGCAAGGCCATCCTGTTTGCGCAGGGGACGACGGAAGATAACATCCCGGAAGCTCATCTTCGCAAAACCTGCTCACTTACCACCAACGACTGGGATGTCATATACAGCCATGTGGCCGCTCCCTTGAGAACGGCGGTCATCGACCGGAATACGCGGGAAACGAAGATTCATGTTTCGTTAAACCTCGATGGTACGGGGAAAGCACAAATATCCACGGGGCTGGGTTTTTTTGACCATATGCTGGACCAGATCGGACGCCATTCGGGTTGCGACCTGCTTATTGAGGTTACCGGAGATTTGGGTGTCGATGAACACCATACCATGGAAGATACTGCCATCGCTCTGGGCGAAGCTTTCGGCAAGGCACTGGGAGACAAGCGGGGTATCGAAAGATACGGCTTTGTCTTGCCGATGGATGAATCTCTGGCCACCGTGGCCATCGATTTCGGGGGAAGGCCCTGGCTGGTCTGGAATGCTGAATTCCGGAGGGAGAAAATAGGCGATGTACCCACCGAAATGTTCTTTCATTTTTTCAAATCGTTTAGTGATGCAGCCCGTTGTAATCTGAATATCAAAGTGGAAGGAACCAATGAACACCACAAAATCGAGGCTGTTTTCAAAGCATTGGCCCGTGCCATTCGGATGGCCGTGCGACGGGATGAGAATAATTCAGAGCTGCCTTCGACAAAAGGATTGCTCTGATCAAAACCTTTGAATAATAGACTATTCATGATATACCAATGAAAAGCATTCAACCACTGAAAGAAAAGAAAAACACGGCTATCCTGCTGATCCACTGCCCCGACCGGCAGGGTATCCTGGCCACCGTCACCGAGTTCCTGAATAAAAATGACGGGAATATCATTTACCTCGACCAGCATGTCGACCGGCAGGAGAAGATATTCTACATGAGGGTGGAGTGGGAACTGGACGGATTTTCCATTCCTCGTGATAAAATCGGTGAGTATTTTGAGGTTCTCATTGCTTCTCACCTCGATATGGTCTGGAAACTCTATTTTTCAAAGGAGATCCCCCGTATGGCCCTGTTCGTCTCCCAGATGCCCCATTGCCTGTTTGATATCCTGGCCCGGTATACGGCCGGAGAATGGGATGTGGAGATCCCGGTCATCATCAGTAACCATATCCGGCTGGAACCGGTGGCAAGGAGATTCGGCATAGATTTTAAGTACTTCCAGATAAATGAACCGAATAAGCTGGAACAGGAGAAGGCGATCCTGGAGCTTTTAGCCGGAC
>CAYWTT010000309.1:0-5276 GCA_964461245.1 uncultured Prolixibacteraceae bacterium
TGAAAAAACCACCTTGAACAATAAACCTGTCATTTGAAAGAGAGGTCAGGGTATTGTTGTTGGTTGAGTAGTTAACTGTGGAAATCCATTTAAAATCAGCTGTCTGAACCGGTAAAAAGCTCAATTGCAGTTCCAATCCTTTGTTCTCCATGGTGCCGGCGTTTGCTACAATGGTGCTGTACAAATATGGCGGACTGGGCACATTATAATTCCACAACAAATCTTTGGTAGTTCTTTTATAAAAGTCAACGGCACCTGAAATACGTCCATCAAGTATAGCAAAATCAATCCCCAGGTTTACTTCCTCTTTCTTTTCCCAGCGTAAATCGGGGTTTGAATTTGTCAAAGGTGCGATTCCGGGTGTCCATGTCCCATTGTAATAAAAATAGGAGCTGTAACTTAAACGGCTTTGAGACAGGTAGGAATCACTGGGAGCCGTACCTGTAACCCCGAACCCTGCCCTTAATTTCAGGTTGGTAATGATGTCCACATCATCCATGAAGGATTCTTTTTTTACATTCCATCCTGCGGATATGGCAGGGAAATTCCCCCATTTGTGTTCAGACCCAAATTTTGATGAACCTTCGTGACGGATACTGGCCATCAACATATACTTACCGTTATAATTATAGTTTAATCTGAAAAAGTAACCAACCAGTTTCGATGATGATTTGGAACTCCCCATGGATGCCTTTCCCTCTAATAATGCAGCTCCTGCACCCAGGTTATTGTACGTATATTTATCGCTCGGGAAATTGTAGTTGTAAGCATAAAAACTTTCACTTGTCCCATAATCCCAGCTATAACCGGCAAGGGCAGTAATATGGTGATTTTCTATTGACTTAACGTATTGAGCAGTTGTTTCCAGTAAGTCACCCACTCCAGAATAAGAATACCTGCTTGCAGTACCCATCTGAGAATCACGGATTGCAGATATATGGTTAAATGTACTGCTTCTCCCGGAAATACTGTTCGATGTGCTGTGAGAAGCGACCAGTTTTAATGTCAAATCTGAAATTGGATTATATATGACCGATCCAAAAACATTTAAATTTGTACTCTTATTCTCCCCATCCGTTTCTTCCAGTAATGCCACAGGGTTTTCATATTCATTCCGCCCAGGCTCTTCAAACCACTTTCCATTTTCATCTTTTAAAGGGCTTGTCGGATTATAAAATAAGGCCATTCTATATATTCTGTCATCCCAGCCATTGTAATTTTTCTGCTGTTGTCCTAAAAGATTGGCATTGATCTTAAGTTTATTTTCAAACATGGCATGGTTTACCTCAAGTCGGGTTGTGAATACATTGTTGTCGGTCTTCTTCATTATGCCCTCAGTATCCTTGTAATTTAAATTTACTATGTAATTTGAATTGACTTTTCCTCCTCTGATACTGATGTTCTGGTTATGCGACAGGGGAACTCTGGAAATCTCCTCCAACCAGTCGGTGCTTCCTCCATTATCAAAAGCACCTGGTTTACCTTGTTTTGCCAGCTGGCGATATTCTTCCGCCGTCATAAAGTCCAGCCTTTTCGTAATTTGCTGAAAAGAGCCATAGGTGCTATACTCAATTGTGGGCGGAATTTCCTTGGTCACTTTTTTGGTCGTTATCAGTATAACCCCATTCGTTCCCCTTGTTCCGTAAATTGCAGCAGCTGAACCGTCCTTCAAAACATCAATGGTTTCAATATCTTCAGGAGCTACAGTTGTCAATCCGCCCGGAATGCCATCGATTATCACCAGGGGTTGTGTCCCTGCCATTAAAGTGGTGACCCCTCTCAACATAATCTGAGCCTGGTCGGTAGGTTTTCCGGTTGGTTTGATCACGCTTAAACCTGCCACTTTCCCGGTTAGCAATTGGGATGCATCGGAGACTGCGCCTTTTATGAAATTTTCTGATTTCACATTGGAGACGGCACTGGTCAATTCATTTTTTGTTATTGTACCATATCCAACAGCCACAACCTCTTCAAGGCCAAAAGTTTCTTCAATCATGATGACATTGATGTTGGATTTACCGTCAACGGGAATTTCCTGCCTCTTCATCCCCACAAATGAAAACACAAGTGTAACATCACTGGCAACATTTGAAAATGAATAGTGCCCATTGGCATCGGTGATGGTCCCCTGTTTGGTGCCTTTAACCACCACGGTAACTCCGGGTAACGGGGCCCCTGATTTGTCGGTGACTTTTCCTGAAAGGACTCTGGTTTGCTGCTCCTCAGAGGTAACTTCTTCAAGGGTAGATAGAATAATGTTTCTGTCAATTACTTTGTAACTCACATTGGTATTCCTGAAAAGATAGTTCAATATTTCTTCTACCCGGTTATTTTTAAAAATCAGGTCCACTTTCCTGCTTAAATCAATGGCGTCTTTGTTATAAACAAAATAAAATTCAGTCTGATCTTCTATTGCTTTTAAAACTTCGGCTACAGAGGCGTCACGTAGTTGCAGGGTAATTTTAGCATACTGTGAGTAGCTGTTTATGGCCACTGCCTGTAATATTCCAGCCAAAATGAACAGTAATGTAAGTCTCATCTTTGTTAAAATTTTACCGGGATGGTCAAAATTTAAATACCCGGAATTTAACCAGTTACTTTTTTTCATAATTTTGAATGATTTGTTAGTAATAATGAATCTGCGAAAAGTAATTTGAACAGGAGGGAGCGGCTACTCTTTCCTGTTTTTTTTTGATCAGTATTTCTTCATAGGCAACGCATTATTTGGTTAGTTTATTTTTTCATCTTTTTGTTTAGATCCCGTTTAATGATAATCTCCCGTTTCTGATAGGTTCCGTCATAGTTTCTGACCATTTTTTTATATTCAGCCTTGATAGGGATTGAGTAGGACAGGATGTCAAGCACCTGTTCAATATTCTGGTCAACAAAGGTGGCGAACAACACATAATCACCCAATGACTTGTCGGCGAGCCGGATATCCACATTATACCAGCGTTCGAGCTTGCATACAATATTGGAGAAATGTTCATCCTGAAACAGCAATTTCCCGTCTTTCCAACCTATAACCGAATCCATGTTTTTCACTTTTTGGGAAGTAATCTTATGATCATTGACGGTAAAAGATGCGGTGTATCCTGGTTCAAGCAGGTATTCTTTCTTGCCTTGATCCGGGATAAGGGTCACCTTCCCTTCAACCAGGGTTGTTTCGACCAAGCCACACTCCGGAGAAACATTCACATTAAAACGGGTACCATAGACTTTTACTTTCATGTTATCCACAGAAACAAACATAGGTGCCATTTCATTTTTCACCACTTCAAAATAAGCTTCTCCTGTCAGATCCACTTTGCGGTTTTCCCTGTCAAAACGGGTGGGGTAGGAGAGGCTGCTTCCCGAATTCAGCCAGACCAGTGATCCGTCAGGAAGGGAAACCTGAGTCTTTACACCTGCAGGGGCATGGATGGTATTGAATGTTTTTTCCTGAGAAAATGAGGAAAGATATTCAAGTTGCAGATTCCGGGTTTTTTGGTAGAAAAAGAGGGTTGACAAGAGCAACGGGATGAACAGGATGGCAGCAATCCGGGTTATCACGGTTATAAAATCTCTGCTTTTTTGGATCCTATTAGAAGATGAAATATCGGTGATTCCCTTCATTAACTTATGCAGGGCATAACCGACTTCTTCCCGGTCAATCTCCTTTTTTTTGAAGCTGAAGCCCGAAAGAAGACGTTGTGTATAAGTCAGTTCTTTATCGGTAATGTCAAATTTATGCCTCATCGCATTCCGCTCAGCTTCTGACAGTGCGCCTATTTTCAGAACTTCATTCTGAAACTCTTCATCAGCAATTAACCGGTCTATTTTCCCTTCTTTGTCCATTGAAATTCTTCTTCCCTTTTATACAAAGAGAGGGAACAGGGAAAAATGTACTAGGTCAAATCATTTTTTTTTGAAAAAAAGGAAAAGGGTCAATAGCAGATTGTCCATATCTTCGATCCCTTCCCATAACTGACGGTCTATCTTACAACGCAGGTTTGCCAGAGCCCTTTGCATCAGATTTCTTACCGTTTGTTCATTGACTTCCATGATACGGCCAATTTCCTGGTAGCGGAGATTGTAGTAAAAACGCAGGTAGATCAGTTCACGCTGGCGTTCGGGCAGATTATTGATGGCCTGTACCAGTGTATTTCTCAGTTGTTCTGAGATCTCTTTCATCTCAAGAAATTCCGAGGTAACAAATAAAAAATTCTGCTTTCCTTCCTCTCTTATGATCTCATCCGACATTTCGGTAAAGCCGTTTCCCTTGTTTATGAACATCTTTCGCCTGAGCGATGCGATCAGGTATGCTTTGGGATTTTGTACCTCTCCAAGGCTGTTGCGCTTATCCCAGATCCGCATAAAAACATCCTGGATTGAATCTTTAACCAGGTCGGGAAGATCGAATATTTTGATGCCGTAGTGGTATAGGTCGGGATAGAAGAAGGTAAATATCCTGGACAAGGATTTTTCATCGCCTGATTTCATTTTATCCCAAACGAGCCTGATATCTAGTTCTCCGTCATTTTTCCCCATATTGAGAAGCCGGGTAATTTTCTTGCTAAAAATAAATATTTATTCTATTTCTGCTTTTACCTCTTTTGTTTTTTAGATTTCCCGGATTATTTATTCAGGCATTACTTATTGCCTGTCATTAATAAAAGCTGACTTTCTGCGGACAACAAAGAAAAATGATCTTTTCCTTTATATTACTTGAATAATTGTTCATATTTGCAGTTTTATATTGGGTCCGCACAGGGTACATGATTTTTTTATTTTCAGGGATTCATCCGGGGAGATTTGAGTATCAGGGATTCAATCCGGAATAAGTTCACTAGAGTAATCTGAATTAAATATTTCCGATATGTCTTGTCAGGAAGAAGAAAAGGTAACCTCGGTAAAAAAGCAAATGAAGACCGATCATTGCTTTCAGCAGTTGGCTGAAACGTTTAAAGCGATGAGTGATCCCACGAGAACAAAGATCATATATGCCCTGTGTATGGAAAATGAACTATGCGTGGGGGACATTGCGGCAATCATCGGGTCGTCGGATTCTGCCATTTCACACCAGTTGAGGACATTACGGAACATGAAACTGGTCTCTTACCATAAAGCAGGGAAAGTAACCTATTACTCCCTGGATGACCAGCATATCAACAATTTGTTTGCGGAAGGATTAAGACATGTGGAGGAGAGGTGATTTTTTGAATCATTTATTTGAATATTTGTTCATGTATTAACAAATCTGGGGAAAATGGAACAGCATAGTGATTGGCAAAGTC
>CAYWTT010000310.1:0-5251 GCA_964461245.1 uncultured Prolixibacteraceae bacterium
CCCGGCAGCAATCATATTCAGGACTGTCTGTGTCCACCTTACAGGTGAAACCAACTGGGCTACGAGATTTTTCCGGATCTGTTCCGGATCTGTAAAAGCAAGCGCATTCACATTCTGATATACAGGACAAACCGGGGCGTGAAAAGAAGCAGCCTCGATAGCTTCTGCCAATTCCTGTCGTGCCGGTTCCATCAAAGGAGAATGAAATGCACCGCCCACCACCAGCTTGAGTACACGCTTGGCTCCCGCCCTGGTCAGCCTTTCAACAGCCGTGTCAATTCCGGCCATTGATCCTGAAATCACTACCTGTCCCGGACAATTGTAATTGGCAGGAACAACCACATGAGGTATACTTTCACATATCTCCTCCACGGTCGAATCTTCCAAACCAATAACGGCTGCCATGGTTGAAGGTTCCTTTTCACATGCCTTCTGCATAGCCATGGCCCGCTTGGAAACCAGCTGCAAACCTTCGGTGAAGGTAAGCGCCCGGGCTGCTACCAGGGCTGAAAACTCACCCAATGAATGGCCTGCTGTCATATCAGGGATAAAGGTGTCCAAGGTGAGTGCCACTACGGTTGAATGCAGAAAAATAGCCGGTTGGGTGACTTTTGTCTGCTTCAGGTCTTCCACGCTTCCTTCAAACATAATATCCGTCAGACGAAATCCCAGGATTTCGTTGGCTTCTTCCATCAGGTTGCGTGCAACGGCTGAATGATCATAAAGATCTTTTCCCATTCCCGGATACTGTGCCCCCTGTCCGGGGAAAATATATGCCTTCATAACAACTGATTTTATGATAACAATTATTGACTTTGATATCTGCAACCATCCTTCCGATTATCATCGCCTGGATTTTGACGGCAGCAAATATAAACCATTATTTGGTTGCCGGCAGAAAACCAATTCCTGCCAGCCCGCTACTCCCATTTTTTTAACCTGACCGGCTGTATTTTAAAACTGTTCATCAAAAAATTCCACAAAAGCTGCTAAACTATACAAATGACAACTTTTATAAAATGAGTATAGTCAACTTTTAAAAAACAGCTGTTCTTAGTTCTCCCGGTTATGCAGTTTCCATCCCGGGGAGAGACCGGAGAAAGCTTCTGCTGTTTGTTAATCGGAAGACTGGCAGAGCAGCTTCAACCGCTCCGGCCGTCAAGTCCCTTTAAAGGGAGGGTCTTTTCGCTGACCTCAAAATATTCCCATCCAATTGTGTTTTGCATTATTAGTAAAATATCAGTATATTAGAAAAGTTAATTAAACACAATAACATAAAACAATAAACTATGACACAAGAAGTTAATCAGGAATCTGAACAGAAAAAGGAAAGTTTGCTGGATAAAGCAAAGGACCTGGCCGACAAAGCAGAAGAGTTGATTGAAGATACAGCCGACAAAGTAAAGGAAAGTGATGTCTTTAAAAAGGCAGGTGAACTATGGGATAAAGCCGGGGATTATGTGGAAGGTAAAGTGAATGAGCTTGAAAAAAGCGGAATCAAAGAGAAACTGAGGTCATTCGCCGACAAGATGGAGGAAAAAGCAGAAGATCTTTTGGAAAAGGCCAAGGCAACTGGCGCAACGATGGCTGAAAAAGCAAGCGATTTAGCCGACAACGTAGCAGAAAAGCTCAAAACAAAACCAGATGAAGCTGCTTCGCAGGCACAGTCTGAAGATATTCCTCCTGCTCCGGAAGAGCCTAAGGCATAATTTGGTATGTAATTAAAATCACATGAAATGGAAGAAAATATTCTGAGTGCCATATTATCAAGACTTGACAGCAATGCATTACAGGCTATCGGAAGGCAGACCGGCGCCTCTCCCGACCAAACCAGAGCAGCTCTGGCAAGTGCCATACCGATTTTAATGAACGCATTGGCTAAGAACAGCAGCTCAGCTGAAGGAGCTTCAGCTCTTCAGAATGCCATTAACAGAGACCATGACGGAAGCCTGCTGGATAATCTCGGCGGTTTCCTGACCAATCCTGCTGCAGCCAATGGGGCAGGAATTCTAAGACATATTCTGGGTGACCGGCAACAGAATGTGGTTAATTACATCAGCAGTGATTCAGGACTGAACAGTTCCGCGGTGATCAGGATCCTTGAAATTGCGGCTCCCATTGTAATGGGATTCCTGGGAAAGAAAAATTCCACCGGTGGCGGCGGAATTATTGGAAGCATATTGAATTCTTACCTGAGAGCGGAAACCAAACAGGCCCCTCAGGCCCAAAGCGTGATCGACCAGATTCTCGACCGTGATAACGACGGGAATGTCAAAGATGACATCGCAGAACTTGGAATGTCATTTCTGGGACGGCTGCTCAGGAAAGGATAAAAGAAAAACCAAAAAGAGGCTGCCCCGGTTTTGCGACAGCCTCTTTTATTTTTATGGCCTATTCCAGCGGAGGTATTACCAAAACCTGCCCCGGGTAGATCTTATCCGGATGTTTCAACATTGGGGTGTTAGCCTCAAATATGACCGGATACTTATTGGCATTCCCATAAAACTGCCTGGCAATTTTAGAAAGGGTATCCCCTGAAACTACCGTATAAAACTGTTTTTCCGGTTCTGCCGGTTCAGGAACCGGGATTTCAGTGCCAGAAGGCAAAACCATGATCCGGTCTTCCACCCTGGAAATTCCTTCCACATTTCCGGCCGTAACAATAATCTTGTTTTTAATGGCAATGGTATCCACCTTCCCGGTGAGAATCACCACCTCTCCATCGACCCGGGCCTGAATCCCGGAAGTGTCAAATCCAAAACTCCGGATGTGATCCATGATCATTGCAGCTTTGTCAGGTTCTTTTGCTGCTTCTGCTTTGCCGAAAAGTTTTTCTCCGGCATTTTTAATAAATGAAATTAATCCCATAGCAAACTTTTAAGGTTCACATTCATTATTCAAAAACTTCAAAGGTAATTTTACAATTTACCCTGAATTCCACGACATCACCGTCTTTTACCACTGCGCTCTGATCCTGAACATATACCGAACGGATCCCTTTTAGAGTCTTACCTGCAGATTTAACTGCATTTTTAACTGCGTCTTCCCAGCTCTTTTCGGATGACGCCAGAATTTCAATGACTTTCAAGACTGACATAATTGCAAATTTTAATTTTTACGCGAATAAATCTACAAAAAAAATGGGCAATTCCCAATTCTCCGGTCATTTATTAGGTCTTTAAACTGAGGAATCTGGTACCCGGATTTTCATCCACATAAATAAACTACAGGTCATGAAGTGCAGACAGAATTTTTCGGGGATTAACCAGGACTGATGCGAGTGCCGTGATCCAGATCAAACCATTCAGTAAGATAATAAAAAAGAGAATCAGAATATATCCTGCAGAAACCGGGTTATTTAAAGAGAGCAAATCAGGAAGAAGGGAGACCACTGCCGCAAGGGTTCCTGTACCCATTCCTGCAGCCAACAGGATTGAATACTCAGAAACCAGATTTAGAACCAGGTTTTTCTTTGGGAATCCTACCGCCAGCAGGATGGCCATTTCATTCTTCCGCTCCAGTAAAGTGCGGGCAACTATAAGGGAAACGCCAATCGTCCCGAGGACCAAACCCAAAGCACCCAAAGCCAGGAAAATGGCCAAATAGGTGTTGGTGACCGAATAAAATCGGGCCAGCTTTTGCGGAGCAGATATGATTTCCGGTCCGTTATCCCGAAACAGGTCGCTCAACTCATCGGCTACAGCAGGATCCCGGCTGTCGATCAGAAACACAGACGAACCGTTATGAGAGGGATAATAACGCAGAAACACGGAATTATCGATCAGCACATGACCCTGAAAAATCGACGGGGCCAAACCTCCGATCAGTTTAAACCGGAGAGTATCCCCGTTTTCAGCCAGGTAAGACAAGGTGTCTCCCAGCTGCATCCCCAATCCCCACTGGATGACCGTCTGATCGGCAATAGCCGGGATTATCCCTCCTGGCAGTTTTTTTTTCAGGGATAACCACGGATCATCCGGATCAAGCTCCCCGGTGCCCGACTGAATACGAAACCTCCCTCTCAGCTCTTCTGCATCCATGGCAAGAATGGAAGGATTGGCAACCCTGTTCAAATTAAGGCAACTGGCATCATCTCCTTCTATTTTATGAAACTGCACTGCGATGAAACTGCTATCCAGCCCTTCGGCCAGCCTCCGGGTTAGATCGTTAAGATTGTACAAAACGGGGACAGCCGTTTCGGCATAAAAACCAAAACCCCCAGTTCCCGACTTTTGATTTAAGGAATCCATAAAAACATCCTGCCGGTTTGCTCCGGTTGAGATCACCAGAAAAGCTCCGATAGCAAAAAGAATGACCACGGAAAGCGACCGGTTACGGTTACGCATAAGCTGTCGTTTTCCTGACAGAATCCGGCTGAAATGGTTTTCAGTAATGGATGCGGGCTTTTTCAACCAATAACTGAAAAGAAGCAATAATCCGGCCAGAAGAAATCCTCCCGACAGGAAAAAGAGAACCGGATTCAGTCGGGAACCAATTGCCAATTGGAATATTACAAGAAGTACAGCGGCAAGAATTATCCCGGCAGCCGCCCATAAAACCAGTTTCAGATGGCCGGTCCGGTAAAGTAATTCATCCTTCCGGTGTATCTGAATGATCTCTCTTTTCAGAAATTTCTGGAGTGGGAACCAGATCGAAACAAGCGCAATCAGCATAGAAATGGCAATGCCGGTAAAAAGCGTAACAGGCTCTATCCGGAGAATGATCAGGGATGTACGGACAATGTCCCACCACAGACCATTCAGAAAAAGAAAAATAATCCTGACATACCCGATTCCCAGTAAAATCCCTGACATTATCCCCGGCAGGCAAACGATCATGCCTTCATAAAGGAAAATCCTGCTGATCTGTTTTTTGGAAAACCCTAGTTGCAGAAGGGTACCTGCCTGTTCACAACGGTTTTCCAGATTCAGTCTGAACAGCAGGGAGGTGAGCATAATGGCCGAAATAAGAAGGAAAAAGCTCAATCCTAAAAAGAGTTGACCGAAATCAACGCTGTTCCTGGCAGCCAGTAACCCATCTTCCCTTGCGGCATGGACAGAAAAACCCCAGTCCGTCGCAACAGCATGGCGGAAAAAGTATTTCCTGAGTTCTTCCTTTGACATTTTTCCCGGAGGAAACCTGACTGCGGTGCAATTCCCGAAGCGGTTAGACCACAGCCGCTCTGCCAGTTCGGCTGAGACAAAAACCTTGGGGGTTCCCCTGTATACATTCCAGTACTCTTCATCTTTCT
>CAYWTT010000311.1:0-5245 GCA_964461245.1 uncultured Prolixibacteraceae bacterium
CGCTGATCATCGCCGGTGCCGGGTCGGGAAAAACCCGTGTGCTGACTTACCGGATTGCCCATTTGTTAAAACAGGGGATACGTCCGTCCACCATACTTGCGCTAACCTTTACCAATAAAGCGGCCCGGGAAATGAAAGAACGGATCGGAGATCTGGTGGGGCAAAATCTGGCCCGTCACCTCTGGATGGGAACCTTTCACTCCATTTTTGCCCGGATTCTGCGTATTGAACATGAGGCCATCGGTTATCCGGCTGATTATACCATATACGATGCGGCCGATTCCAAAAGCCTGATAAAATCCATTATTAAAGACTTCGGACTGGATGACAAGGTCTATAAAGCCAGTGTCGTGTCGGGCAGAATATCCATGGCCAAGAATAACCTGATCACTCCGGTGGCCTATGCCCAGCATGCGGAAATCAGGGAATATGACCGCAGTATACAGATGCCGCGCATTGCAGAGATTTACAAGGAATATGGCAAACGGTGCAAAATCGGGAACGCCATGGATTTCGACGATTTGCTGATGGTCACCCATTTCCTGTTCCGTAACCACCCCGAAATTCTGGAGCAGTATCAGCACCGGTTCGATTATCTCCTTGTCGATGAATATCAGGACACCAATTATGCCCAATATCTGATCATCAAGGATCTGGCTTCCCTTCACCACAATATCTGTGTGGTGGGTGATGATGCCCAGAGTATTTATGCCTTCAGGGGAGCCCGGATTGAGAATATCCTCAGTTTTCAGGAAGATTACCCCAATCACCGGGTTTTTAAACTGGAACAGAACTACCGTTCCACTCAAACCATTGTGAATGCGGCCAACAGTGTGATTGCACATAACCGGAGGCAGCTCAGGAAATCGGTGTTTTCCGAAAAGGAGATCGGGGCCAGGATCAGGCTGGTGGAAGCGCTCACCGACAACGAAGAGGGATTCCAGGTGGCTGGGCTCATCTCTGAGACACAGCTGCGCGATCATTTCAGCTTTTCCGAATATGCCATACTTTACCGTACCAATGCCCAGTCCAGGATTTTCGAAGAGGCGCTCCGCAAAAGGAACATTCCGTATAAAATTTACGGAGGGCTTTCCTTTTATCAGCGGAAAGAGATCAAAGACCTTCTTGCTTACTTCAGGCTTTTGATTAATCCGGATGACAATGAGGCATTGAAAAGGATCATCAATTATCCGGCCAGGGGTATCGGTCAGACCACAGTGAGCAGGTTGGAAGCCGCCTCTGTTGAAAATGAATCTTCGATCTGGAAGATCATCTGTGATCCTAAGGAGATGGAAAATGCCGGACTGAACCAAGGTTCCAGGAGTAAATTACAGGGGTTTTCGGAATTGATCGACCGGTTCAGACAGGAAGCCGGGCAGAAGACCGCGTTTGATCTGGCCAGGGGTGTAGCCCTGGAAACGGGCATCCTCAAAGATCTTTACAATGACAAGTCGCCCGAAGGGCTGAGCAGATATGAAAACCTGGAGGAATTGCTGAATGCCATTCAGGAGTTCACCATTTCATCCACAGAGGAAGGAAGGATGACAGGAATCGGGGATTACCTCCAGGAGGTGGCTCTGCTTACCGACCAGGACAATGAAAAAGAAGAAGACCGGGACAAGGTGACGCTGATGACTGTCCATTCCGCAAAGGGCTTGGAATTCAGGAATGTGTTTATCGTAGGAATGGAGAAAAACCTGTTCCCGTCGGTGCAGGCAGGCGATTTCCTGTCAAAGGAGGAATACGAGGAAGAACGCAGGTTATTTTATGTGGCTCTGACCCGGGCCAAGCAGCAGGTATACCTATCCTGGGCGGGCCAAAGGTATCGATGGGGAAAGCTGGAATTCTGCCAGCCAAGCCCGTTTATTCGGGAGATCGATCCGGTTTATCTGGAACCGGCTTCCGGTGGTTCCAAACCGATGGCCAGACAGAAGGAAATGACATCGCGGACTCACCCTGACCTTCCTGCACCTGGCATAACCAGGGCGGAACCTTCCCCTGCCCTCAGGTCCAGCTTTTTGAGGAAGATGGAATTGATGAAGGAAGAAAGCCGAGGGATGGCAGAGGCGGCAACGGAAGACCTGAGCGGGATCGTCCCGGGGATTATGGTGGAACACCAACGGTTCGGGATCGGTAAAGTGCTGCAGTTGGAAGGGATAGCCCCCGACCTGAAAGCCACAATTTTTTTTCATAATGCAGGACAGAAACAATTGCTATTGCGTTTTGCCCGGCTCAGAATTGTGAAATAAATCCGAAGGCATCAAGAAAATTGCGGGCAAGATTGCCGAATCATTGAAAATCACTACTTTTGCACGGATAAAACCCCGGATAAGGAAGGAATTAATTATTATACATTTCATTACATGAATACCAACGACAAAGATTACAATACCAGCCGAAAGAAGCTGGCACTGCCGGAATACGGCCGGAATATTCACAATATGGTGGAACTGATTCTTCAGATGGAAGACCGGGAGAAAAGGAATCAGGCTGCGCTTGCCGTAATTGATGTAATGGGGACACTGAATCCCTATTTGCGTGATATTCCAGATTTTAAGCACAAATTGTGGGATCACCTGGCCATCATGGCTGATTTCAAACTGGATATTGATTACCCCTACAATCCTCCTTCTCCGGATATTCTGACTGAGAAACCCAACAAGGTTCCTTACTGCCAGCGGAACATCAAACACCGTCATTACGGTTATACATGGATCTGATGATACGCAAGGCCATGGAATATGAAGATGGCAAGGAGAAGGATATCCTGGTATATCAGTTGGCCAACCACATGAAAAAATGTTATCTGACCTGGAACAAAGATTCGGTAGAGGATGAAAAGATACTGGAAGACCTGGGGATCATGTCTCATCGTTTGCTGAAGCTCAATGATCTTGAACTGGCGGAGGTAAAAGGCAACATCACCCGCCCGCAGTACCAGGTGAAGCAGAAACAGCCCCGGCGCAACAATCCTTCCAAACGTCGTTAACACCAAATTTCACATCGGGCAGGAATGACAACTTTCACTGTTGAAGGAGGGCATAAGCTGAATGGAACTTTGGATCCTCAGGGTGCCAAAAACGAAGCCTTGCAGGTGATTTGTGCCACGTTGCTTACTGAAAAGGAAGTGACTATCCGGAATATTCCCGAGATCAGGGATGTCCTGCGGCTGATCGATTTACTCAGGGGATTGGGTGTGCAGTTGATCCGTCACCGGAAAGGGGAGTATACTTTCAACGCCTCGCGGATCGATACGGAGTATATGCAGAGCCATGCATTTACTTCCCTGGCCGGAAGTCTCCGCGGATCGGTCATGATGGTGGGGCCGTTGCTGGCCCGACTCGGCAGGGGATATATTCCCCAGCCAGGGGGAGATAAAATCGGCCGACGCAGAGTAGATACCCATTTTCTCGGATTTCAGGCTCTGGGGGCGGATTTCAGTTTCGATGCCGATGAACACCGGTTTGCGGTTACGGCCAAACGACTGAAAGGGGCATACATGTTGCTCGACGAGGCTTCGGTTACCGGTACGGCCAATATTGTGATGGCAGCTGTGCTGGCTGAGGGAACCACCACCATTTACAATGCCGCATGTGAACCTTATGTACAGCAACTGTGCAGGATGTTGGTATCCATGGGGGCCCGGATTTCAGGGATCGGAAGCAACCTACTCACAATCGAAGGAGTAACTTCACTTCAGGGGTGCATTCATACTATTCTTCCCGACATGATCGAAGTGGGAAGTTTTATAGGATTGGCGGCCATGACCGCTTCTGAGATCACCATCCGCAATGCGGGTGTCGGTTCACTGGGCATTATTCCCTCCAGCTTCAGAAGATTGGGGATCGACATCATTCAGAAAGGGGATGATCTATTCATCCCGGCCAACGAACACTATGAAATTGAAAGCTATATAGATGGTTCCATCATGACCATTTCCGATGCTCCCTGGCCGGGGTTGACGCCTGACCTGCTCAGCGTTTTCCTGGTGGTAGCCACCCAAGCCAAAGGAAGCGTGCTCATCCACCAGAAAATGTTCGAAAGCAGGCTCTTCTTCGTGGATAAACTGATCGATATGGGAGCCCAGATCATCCTGTGCGATCCCCACCGGGCAACGGTCATCGGACTGGACAGAAGTCACCAGCTTCGGGCCACCAATATGACTTCACCCGACATCCGCGCCGGTATCGCCTTGCTGATCGCCGCCATGTCTGCAAAGGGTACAAGCCGCATCGAGAATATTGATCAGATTGACAGGGGCTATGAATGTATCGACACACGGTTGAACCTTGTCGGGGCCCGCATTCAGCGGATGCCAAATTCATGAAACTTTGGCACAATGGTTGTGTAAATTAACCGTTCAATAATCAACTCTAATTGTTTCATATGAAATACAAAATCTTCTTGTTTGTTATCCTGACAGGGCTGAATTCCGCCCTTTTTGCACAAAAAGCGGAAGCTCCCCGGCTAGGAACTGCCATCGGGAATAAGGCTCCGGAACTTACCGGGATCTCACAGACCGGAAAACAGTATAAATTATCCGACACCAAAGGGAAAATCGTACTGCTCGATTTCTGGGCGTCCTGGTGTGGTCCGTGCCGGCGCGAAAACCCCAACGTGGTACAGGCATACCAAAAATTTAAAGATAAGAAGTTCATATCAGGCAAAGGATTTACCGTTTTCAGCGTATCGCTCGACAAAGACCAGACCGCCTGGGCAAACGGAATTGCAGCTGACAAACTGGACTGGCCATTTCATATCAGTGACCTTAAAGGCTGGTATTCAAAGCATGCGGCCATATACGGGGTACGCTCCATACCCGGTAATTTTTTACTTGACGGACACGGAGTGATCCTTGCACGCGATCTCCGCGGGCCTGCCCTGGAAGCCGCCCTTGAAAAGCTGTTGAAATAGAACATAAGACTTTTTTGAAAAAATGAACACACAAATTGACACCATATACCGGCAAAAGCGTGTCAATTTGTCTTTTTTTAACCCTTGGCAGTATTTTTGACCAGTCGAGGGAAACTTTATATTGTTATAAAAATGACAGATAAAAAATCAAAGATCCATCATCCCGACAGCAACAACATCCATGAGGAGGAGAAACCGCATGAAGTATTTGCCGGCAATCAGGAGCAGACGGAAACGGTAAAAGAGAATACCGAAGACAAGTCACATAAAGACCAGCATAAAGTTAAAAAAGAGAAGAGCCAGGAGAAAATCACTGAACTGGAAAAAGCTT
>CAYWTT010000312.1:0-5241 GCA_964461245.1 uncultured Prolixibacteraceae bacterium
AGGGACGCGACATGGCTAAATACCGGGAATACCTGAAAAACCAGGTACGCGAGATATTAACCAACTATGGGAAGATCGACATTCTGTGGCTCGATTTTTCATATCCCGGTGATTTTGGAAAAGGAAGAGACGACTGGGGCTCGGTGGAGCTTATCAAAATGGTCCGTCAACTGCAACCCGGGATTATCATTGACGATCGTGCCGACCTGAAGGAATATGCCGGGGGCTGGGATTTTGTCACTCCGGAACAGTATAAAGTAGATAAATGGCCTGAAGTTGACGGGAAACGGGTTCCCTGGGAAACCTGCCAGACGTTTTCGGGAAGCTGGGGTTATTACCGGGATGAACAAACCTGGAAGAACAACAAACAACTGCTGGTATTACTGATCGAAAGTGTGAGCAAAGGCGGCAATTTATTGTTGAATGTAGGGCCTACCGCCCGCGGAACATTTGATTACCGGGCACAGGAAGCATTGAAAAACATGGGCGAGTGGATGAAATACAACAGCCGTTCCATTTATGGTTGCACCGAAGCGCCCGACACCTATGTTGTCCCGGCCAATACCCTGCTGACCTTTAATCCGGGAACCAACCGGCTATACATCCATTTGCTGGACTATCCGTTGCAAACACTCCGGCTGCCGGGATACCTCGGAAAAGTAAAATACGCCCAGTTCCTGCACGACGCTTCGGAAATAAAAATATCCAAACCGTCCCAACACAACCGCGGCGGTAGCCTGGATGCAGAAAATGACCTGATCCTGAATCTGCCGGTGAAAAAACCCAATGTGGAAATTCCGGTAATTGAAATATACCTCAACAAAAACTGATCAACCGGTTTTCACCTGTTGAATCCTGACTTAGAAAGGGTAACTGATTGCCGGATGGTCTGTTCCATCCGGCAATCATTCTGTTTGATTATTTATTAACCAGAAAATGGACGATCCGGCAGGCATTCCCCAGGCTTTCAGGATTTCTGTCAGAAATCGTCCTGATCTGAAGGGTGTGCTTTTTGCTTCCCAGCTGTTCCCCCAGCATAATATACCACGGGAGATGGAGACTCCTGCTCCATTTCGTGAAAAGATCCATTTTGCGGAAAGGTTGGTTGTCGATCCGGTATTCAATGATTCCTGCATCCGGTCCTGCCAGGACACATATCCCCACTGCATTCCCGGAAAAGGAGAATCTCATCTTTGCCCCGGCTTCCTCAGCTATCAGGGCAGGAATGTGCACATACTGCTTCCGGGTGGCAACATTGTCATTTGGCATCCAATTGTCATCCACCCTCCATTTCTGAATGATTTTCGCTTCCCTGACAGGCACATATGTGCCGTTGCAATAGCTGTATTTATCCAGGGCAGGCGGCATCGTATAAAGAACAGGCAACCGGGTTGTGTCAATCTGCTTCAGGCTTTTGTAAATCAACTCCTTGATCGACCTGAAGTAAATCTGCTGACCAAAAACCGAGGGGTGAAGATCTTTAAAATCGTTCTCCCAGCTGAATTCACCGGCATCAATGCGGTCAGTCACCTCACTGGCCAGATTTATTGAAGCCACCTGATAATGTTCTGCCACTTTCTCATGATTTCGAATGACTTCGGGCACCATCGAATTCCTGTAGTCGGCCGAATTATCAGGAGAGGCAAAGTGCATCACCACGATATCCATGTATGGATTATTCGTTCTGGCATGTCGGATAATTCCCTCCATTCCCCGGATCTGCGCCGTTCCGTTGAAAAAATTGGTCCTGTCGTTCACCGCCGCTTCCTCAAATAAAAGATCGACCGTCCCTTTCGACAAAACGTCACGATCCAGGCGGAATGCCCCGGGCGTGGTTCCGGTAGATGAAATACCGGCATGAATGAAGGTAAATTCAGTTTCCGGGAACGACTCCTGCAAGTATTTGCAAACCATATTACGCCATCCCGGATTTTCGGTTATTGACCCTCCCATAAAAGCCACCGTACCTTTCTTTTCCTTCAGAAATTTCAGGCAGCAGTTTTGTAAACCGTTCCTGACCGAAATATATCCGGATGATTCAAGCGGCCTGAATACAGGGAAAGAGCTGGTAAAGATAAAATCTGCAATTTTTTCAGGCGCTTCGATAGGGAAATGATGACCATTTAGCTCCATCTTTCCGCGGACCATAGGATAAACCGTGGCAATGCCTCCCAGCCTGATATAATTATTTAACAAAAGACAGGAGTTCTCTTCCGGTGGCACGATTTTATCGGTCAGCCCAATGGAATGGTAAACCGGCACCCTGCAGGAAGCAAGTCCTTCCAGGTTGTCTTTCGGGTTATCGCTGAATGCCAAAGCCTCTTCTTCCGTAAAACCATACGATTTCAGCAACAATTCCCAGTCTTTTGCAGATCCTTCCGAGGTCAGTTTCCCTCCTGGCCAGCTCCGGATATCACAAACCGGAGCCTCTGCATAAATACAGGAGACCCTGAGGGGATTCCGCTTCGCCCAGCCATAGACATACAACCCGCCCTGGCTGATTCCCTCCAATGCTACCCTGGGAGCGAACCCTTTGATGTTTACCATAAAATCGTAAAACCGGTCCCATATCTGCATAGAGGCGGGATTTCCGAACATTTCGCCGGTATTGATGTGGGCCAGGAAAAATCCCCGGCTAAGCAATATGGAGTCAGCCTCGGCATGCCAGTCAAAAAAACAGGCCTTCCAAACCCACGGATTTCCTTCCAACGGGTGAGTAGGGTTCACAATCCACGCTTCTCTGCCTTCAAATGTGAAAAGGCATCTTTCAAATCCTTTCCAATGGTCTTTCCGGATTACCAGATCCTCAATATTTTGCCCTGACCCAGCAAAAAAGAGACTGGTAAAAATCAAAAAATAAACCAACTTCATCATTGCCGCTATTTCAGATTTTCAGAATTCCGTTATCTTCCCTCCCAATAAACTTTTATCCACTCTCCCTGCCCGTTCCGGGGTATGGATTTCTGTCACACTGATCATGACTGAAAACTCCTGGAGAAACTCACTTCACGATCTTTACCTGTTTGGGTGCCTCGATCCGGGTATCGATTTTTCCGTTTTCCAGTTTTTTGTGACTGATGTGGATCACCCCGTAAGGAGTGGGGAAGGTACCTTCTACCCATTTGAGATCACCCAGATGAGGTTCGATCCGTACTTTCTTACAGCCTGGTTCGAGGATCTTCACCCCCAGCACATGTTCCGACAGCCACGCTGCAGGCCCTGAGGACCAGCCATGGCAGAGACTGTGTCGGTAACCCGGATAGCAATAATCCCCGAAGTCTCCGTGAATATCTTTTTTACCTGCAACCGGCAACTCATCGATGCGGGTAACATCTTTGGTCCAGTCGAGGTTGAAATCTTCCCAGAAAGTAGTGGCTCCCATATCGAGCATTCCTCCCCAAAATTGCCGGATGATATCCAGTGCATTCTGGTATTGCCCGGCCATTGCCTGTGCCTGCAGCATATAATATCCGTAAAAGGTTGAAAATCCCTTTGCTCCGTCAACGGAGACATATTGATCACAGGCTTTTGCCGCATCCATCGTCCCGGCAATGGCCATCAGCGCAGCAGCCTGTTTGAGGCCGTTGGGATCCTTTATCTGCCTGTTTATCCGTTGGATTCCTTGTTCACATTGGCGGGCAGCTTCCGGTTGATTCAGTATCCTGCAGAGATCGATGGCATCTTTAAGGGCCCACACCAGCAAGGCCCGGTAACCCGATTCCACACCCGATTTGTTTGGGGAAGAAGGCCAGTCAAGAAATTTCGAACCGAAGGTTTCACTGCCGTCTTCATTTATTTTACTGACGATAAGGTTGATCAGGCCAACGATATAATCCCGGTGTTTTTGCATGAATTCAAGGTCACCGTAATGGAGATACCACTCCTTTTGAATGATCAGGTACCACATGGAATAGGCACTCATCCCGTTCAGCCATTGAGGCAGGGGATACTGGCGGCAGGCCAGATCTAGGCTTTGCGGAACGACCGGATTATTCCCGAACACACTCATGATGGTCATCACCTCGGGGTGCATATCTCCCAGCCATATCAGCCGGTCCCTTTTTATACCGTCCCAAAGGTACTCCTGCATATTGAGGTGAACGGTATAGGCAGCAGTCAGCCAGATCCGGTTCAAGCGTTCATCATTGCTTTTAAAGGATCCCAGATAGGGAATATTGCGGAAACGAAGGATGGCACGCGCTTCCTTGACCCTTATGCTTCGGTCGCTCTCCAACAGATCGATGCGTACAAACCTGAATCCGGTATTGCCTATCTCGATGATTCCCTGCCGTGGGATTTCCATGATGATGTCGCGTTTGGCGTGGTCATCGGTTGAATAACCCACTTTCCATTCAGTATTGAGTGTCTGACTGTTGGCTTCCCCGAGCGATTCGCCGAAACGGATGCGCACCCTGGAGGGTTGCTGGCTGGACGAAGCTCCCATTACCAGTTGCAGACCCCCGTGAAGCTCCCTCCCGAAATCAAGAAGGATGGAGGCTTTTTCAGTTTCACTGCTGTACATATAACACCAGCGGGTAGTCCCAGACACATCAGATTGTCCGTTCCCCGGAAGCAGCAACACATCGGCATCCTTAATATTTTTACCGCTTTCATCCGACATCCAGACAATTCGCTGAGGAACCAGGTATATCCTGTCGAGCGGATCTTCCTGCGCAGTTTTGACTGTATTTTCATCAAAAACGGGAGGCAACTGTGCCATTACAGATTGGACTATACACAATACGTTGATAATTAGGATTAAGGAATTACTGCGTTTCATATTCTCAGATTTAAGCCGTGAATATAAGCTTTTATGTTTTATGTTCTCCGATTTCTCTTCATTCAAAAAGGTTGAAATAGGAACAGTGCCTATCTGTTTAAGGTAACTGTTTTATTTTTCCTGAAACCAGATACATTATTATGTTTGATTTATTAAATTTGTGACCGATTCAATGCTTCATACCAGACTGGGGCAAGTGGAATCCTAATATGCTCTTAACTAAAACCTAAAAAATGACAGTAAATCTGGATGACCGAGAAGAGCTGCTTTTCAGGTTGTTCAAGATGGGAGATCAGTTGGCATTTGAAAGGATTTTCAAGGCAAACTACAACAGGATTGCAGGCTTCTGCGCCCAATTTATCGGAGAGAGGGAGTACGTGCCGGAAATCGCCCAGGAGGCTTTTGTAAATCTGTGGCTCAACAGGGAAAAGATCCATACATCAAATGGCATAAAAGCATTT
>CAYWTT010000313.1:0-5212 GCA_964461245.1 uncultured Prolixibacteraceae bacterium
GCCAGGCCGTGCTGAGCATTTCCAAATCACATACCTATAACCGGATGAAAGATGAGGTGTGGGAAGGATTGGGAAGGCTGAGGGGCCTCGGCCCTTTTGCCCGGCGTATGGTGCAGAAAACCGAAAATGCCCTGAAATTGATGCTCTTGAAGCAGAGCAACCTGTTTGAAGCTTTTAACTTCCGCTATTTTGGACCGGTAGACGGGCATGATGTGATTTATCTGACCCAGGTACTCGCAGATTTAAAGAATATCAAAGGCCCCAAACTCCTGCATGTGATCACGAAAAAGGGGAAAGGCTTTCCACAAGCTGAACTGAACCAGACCAAGTTCCATGCCCCAGGGAAGTTCGATAAAAAAACCGGGGAGATCTATTCCTGCGAATGCGAGTTGGACAAACCGCCGCGGTTTCAGAATGTTTTCGGAGAGACCCTGGTAGAACTGGCTGAGAAAAATGGAAAGATTGTTGGTATCACACCAGCCATGCCTTCAGGTTGTTCACTGAATATCATGATGGAAAAAATGCCTGACCGCGCTTTTGATGTGGGCATAGCCGAACAGCATGCGGTTACCTTCGCCGCAGGCCTTGCCTCACAGGGAATGATCCCCTTCTGCAATATCTATTCCACTTTTATGCAGCGCGCCTACGACCAGGTGATCCATGACGTGGCTTTGCAGAACCTGCAGGTGGTCTTTTGCATTGACCGGGGAGGACTGGTCGGAGAAGATGGTCCCACCCACCATGGTGTCTTCGACCTGGCTTACATGCGGACACTGCCCAATATGGTGGTTGCCGCTCCTATGGACGAACTGGAATTGCGAAATATGATGTATACTGCCCAGTTGGAAGGAGGAGGACCTTTTTCGATCCGCTTCCCGAGAGGTTGCGGCATTTTTGTGCATTGGAAAAAGCCATTTGAAAAAATTGAGCCGGGAACAGCCCGGAAACTTGCCGAAGGAGATGATTTGGCCATCCTCACCGTTGGCAAAAGCGGAATCTTTGCCGGCCTGGCGGTTAAAAAACTCCATAATCAGGGGATTTCAGCGGCACATTATGACATGCGCTTTGTTAAACCTCTCGACGAAAGTACCCTCCACCAGGTCTTCTCCAGGTTCAGAAAAATCATGACAGTGGAAGACGGAACGGTCGCAGGCGGTTTCGGAAGCGCCGTGGCAGAATTCATGGCCGCGAACAACTATTCCTGCCAATTGATGATACTGGGAGTCCCCGACCGTTTTATCGAACAGGGAACCCAGGAACAACTGTATAAAGAATGCGGAATTGATGCCGATGGTATTTTCCGCTCTGCAATGATCCTTTCAGGCAGATAATTTTTTTCTGTTTGTTGCGTTTATATGGTCTGTAACTTAATCTATACCTGTTTTGGATATTTACCTGAAAAAACGCCGCTGGAAGATCTTACTCCTTATTGGTGCCGTGATTATCGGCGTGGCTTCCCTGTTGTATACCCATTGGCTCACCGACAAACTTTCCCAGGAGGAACGTAAGAAAGTGGAACTGTGGGCTGAAGCCACCAAAAGACTGGCCAGCGAAAACATGTTTTCCGAACAGGACATCTCCCTGATCGAAATGATAAGCAACCAGAATACTTCTATCCCGCTGATCGTTACCAATGAACAGGATTCTGTTTTGATTTATGCCAATATCCAGTTTAAGCCTGCCCGGAAAGAGGAGACCTTGAACCGGGAACTCCGGAAAATGAAACTGCAGAATCCCCCCATCGAAATTTTCATCTCCGACAATGTAAAACAGTTCCTCTATTACCGGGAGTCCTATCTTTTAAGAAATCTGAGGCTTTTTCCGGTAATTCAGCTGCTGGTGATATTTCTCTTTATCGGAGTGGCCTACCTCGCCTTCAGCACATCCCGCCGGGCCGAACAAAACCAGGTTTGGGTGGGAATGTCTAAAGAAACTGCCCACCAACTGGGAACTCCCATTTCCTCCCTGCTGGCCTGGGTTGAATTGCTGAAACTGGAACAGCTGGATGAAAATACCCTCATTGAACTCGAAAAAGATGTACACCGGCTTGAAAAAATCACAGAGAGATTTTCAAAAATCGGATCCCGGCCCGAACTGATTCGGACTAACCTGGCCGAAGTGATCCTGAATTCCGTCGAATACCTGAAGCGCCGTTCATCAGAAAAGGTGAAATATGTATTTGATTTCGATCTTTCTAAAAATTGGGAAATTCCGCTGAACGAAGCGCTGTTCTCCTGGGTGATCGAAAATCTGAGTAAAAATGCCATGGATGCCATGAATGGGGCCGGCACCATTACCCTTTCGCTGAAAGAAAACGACAGCCATGTCTATTTCGACCTCACCGATACCGGAAAAGGATTACATAAGTCACAGTTTAAAACCATCTTTCAGCCCGGTTTTTCTACAAAAAAAAGAGGCTGGGGACTGGGGCTTTCACTAGCTAAAAGGATCGTGGAAAATTACCACAAAGGCAGGATCTTTATCAAAGAATCGGAAATCAACAAAGGAACCACCTTCCGGATGGTGTTGCGTAAAAACCATTTAAAAGGATAATATTCAAATATTTTCGGTTTTTAGCAGATCATATTGCAAAAAAATATACTTTTGCAGCACTTTTTTTTGCCGTGGAAAAATTGTCACAATATAACATTGCTTTCAAAGGTTTAAAAGAGGGCAATCATATTTTTGATTATCAGATCGGCGCATCGTTCTTTGAACACATTGAAAACAGCCTTGTGGATACTGCAGATGTGCATGTCAGGATCACGCTGGAAAAGCGGAGTTCCTTCATGTCGCTTGATATCCAGCTGAAAGGTACGGTCAGGCTTACCTGTGACAGGTGCCTGGAACTGTACGATCAGCCTGTTCACCATAAGGCTGGGTTATTCATTAAATTCGGGGAGACGGAATCGGAAGAAGGGGATGATGTGATTTGGCTTCATCCTGATGACTACCAGATTAACGTAGCCCAGATCATTTATGAATATATCAGCCTCAGTGTTCCGTTGAAACATGTTCACCCGGCCGATAAGGAGGGGAAAAGCAGTTGCAATCCTGAAATGTTGAAAAAAATTGAGGAATATTCCCGTCCCCAGGAGGTAAAAACCGACGAGCGGTGGGACCAGTTGAAAAATTTATTGAATAATAATTAAAACACAAATAATTATGGCACATCCAAAGCATAAACATTCGAAAACCAGAAGGGATAAACGCAGAACGCACGATAAAGCAGTTGTGCCAACCCTGACAACCTGTTCAAATTGCGGTGCCACGGTGAAATACCACACCATCTGCGGAGAGTGCGGACATTACAGAGGCAGGCAGGTAATCGAAAAAGAAATTGCGGTTTAACCGGCAAAATGAAAAGATCAGAAAATATTTTCTGATCTTTTTTTTTATAACTTCACCATACCTTTAGGAAATATTAAATACCTAAAGTGATATTATAATCATTTGTGCATTATCAACCAGTAAAGAACATGAAAATGAATCAGAAATCTTATCCTGAAACCCCCACTCAGAATATAAACCTGATCAGTCCCGGGACCAAAATCCACGGAGATATTGTTTCTGACGGAGATATCCGGATCGACGGTTACCTTAAAGGCAACATCAAAACCAAAGGCCGACTGGTAATTGGCAATTCGGGAAGCATTGAAGGGGAGATTGTTTGTGCCAATGTTGAAATTTCGGGAACTTTTAAAGGGAAGATCCATGCATCCGAATTACTGACCATGAAATCGACAGCCTTGGTTACCGGAGATATCCTGGTGGCAAAACTGGGTGTAGAACCCGGTTCCTTATTCTCAGGTACCTGCCAGATGGGGAACGTGTCCGAAAAAAGCAGCCAGGAGCCTTCCAAATAGGACCCCCAACTACCATTCGCTAGCTTATGTCTGAGGCATTGTCCCGTTTTCTGAAACAGCTGATCCTTCTGACCACAGTTATTGCTGTCATCATGGGGATTGTTTTCGGCTTTTTCCTAAGAGCATGGTATATCCCCGTTTTACCGTTCCTCCTTCTTTTCTTTTTTGGATTTACACTCCTCACCTATTTTTGGCTTAACAGAATATCATCCAAAGATTTCGGGAAATTTATACGTACCAGAATAGGGATCACTATACTCCGGTTGCTGGTGTATGTCCTCATCACCATCCTGTACATGGCATTCATCAAACAGGGTGTCATTTGTTTCGTGATGGTACTGGGGATTCTCTATCTGATATACACCTCTTTTGAAGTGTATATGCTGGCCACCGGAAAAAACGTGCCTGGCAGGAAACAGGACGACCAGGCCCGGCAAAGTTAAAAATTGGCCTAAGATATTCGCTGTCTTAAAAATAAGCTTAAATTTGGGGCCTTTGATTTGCAGTGTCATTTATGAATTGGGCTGTTAAATGGTTGGTTATTATTTGCTTACTCCTATCAGGAGCGGGTAATCCGGTTAATGCCCAACCCGATTCCGTTTCGGTGCAAAAGGCTGTAAAAGAGGATTCGGGCTTTGACGCCGGGAAGTTTGTAATCGAACATGTAACTGATGCATACGAATGGCACATAGTTACCCTGGGAGAAACACATGTTGCCGTTCCGTTGCCGGTTTTGCTCTACAGCAGGAACAGCGGTTTTCACGTTTTTTCATCCTCCCGGTTTCATCATGGAAATGAATCCTACCAGGGATTTGCCATTGCCCGGGAAGGAAAATATGAAGGGAAGATCATTGAAGTGGATAGACAGGGGAATTTTACCGGTCGTCCCTTTGATTTTTCTATGACCAAAACGGTTACAGGAGCCCTTTTGTCTGCGCTTCTGCTGGTGGTTATTCTCTCTCTGGCCGGCCGGGCTGCAAAATCCGGAAAAGGTAAAGCCCCTTCCGGAATACTTAATTTAGTGGAACCGGTGATTTTATTTGTCAGGGACGAAGTGGCTATTCCGGCCATAGGTGAAAAAAAGTACGGGAAATATATGCCACTACTGCTGACCCTCTTTTTCTTCATTCTCTTGGACAACCTGTTGGGGTTGATACCGATATTTCCTTTCGGAGCCAATGTTACCGGGAATATTTCTGTGACACTGGTGCTGGCTTTTTTTACTTTTATGGTGACTACCTTCAGCGGGAACAAGCATTACTGGAAAGAGGTTTTTAACCCGGAGGTGCCCTGGTGGATGAAATTTCCTGTCCCGCTGATGCCGTTTGTGGAACTGATCAGTTTAC
>CAYWTT010000314.1:0-5195 GCA_964461245.1 uncultured Prolixibacteraceae bacterium
GACATATTTTGCCGGTATCCTACTCCCTCCTTGCCCCTGAGATAGCTTTCAAAGGCCTCTTCAATCCCAGTATTCCCGGCGTTTCCCGATGTAACTCCTCCGGCCCCCCGGTTCAGCGTCCCGATGGTGCGCGAGGCCAGTTTTCCCAGCGGCAGTACCCGCTTGTTCTCCTGTTCAATGATGCGGCCTCCGCCGAATGCCCCTTTTCGCAGGATCGGAAATTTCTTGACCATCTGGAGTTCATTGTAGTCTATTTTGCGGGGAGTCAGCATGAATCCGCGATCCCCCTCCCGGTATGCCTTATCCAGCCTCCGTTTGTACTCCCGGGCCGACATGTTTTTGAAAAAGGAGGATAACATGAAGGCAAGCGAATCGCTTTTGGCAGCATAAACCTTCCTTACCCCCGAAGCTTTCAGGTCAATCCTGACATAGTAACCGGGAACCGAAGTGGCCAGTACGTTTCCGTCATCGGCACAAATATTTCCCCTGACAGGCTCCAGTGACACTGTATAGTTGGTCAGATTATCCGCGATCTTTTCCCATCTGTCGTTTTTAATGTGCTGAATGGCAAAGATTTTGACAATAACCAGCAATCCCAGTATCATGATCAGCAGATAGAGAAATGCCAGACGGGACAATATGGTATTCCGCAGATTCATTTTTCTCTGATTTTATCCACTACTATCTTTTTCGGTGCCCTGACCTGCTCCTGCAATCCCAGTCCGGACTGCTTCACCTTGGTCATTATTTCCGAAGGTTTGCTCAAATGCATCAGCTTGGATGAATTGGTTATGGATTGGGATCGTAAATCATCAATGGTGTCCTGAAGGACATCGATCTGTCTGATCACCTTTTCCGAACGGTAGCGGTTGGTGATAAGCAACAATCCCAGAAAAGCCAGAAAAATGATAAAGGGAAACTGTCTGGTAACCCTAGCATCGGTGAGGATAGTTCCTCGTAAAAAGGAACTGACTCCCGGCTTGTTTTTCCCGTTGGTTGTATGTTGTTCTGCCATCTTTTTTACTTTTTCTCGGCAATCCTCAGTTTAGCACTTCTTGACCGGGGATTGGCCGTGATCTCATCTTCCCCGGGGACGATCACCTTCCGGTTGACCAGAAGAAAAGGGGTCAGGAAGTTCCCGTAAAAGTCCTGCTCCGGTTTCCCTTCCAGGTTGCCGGTTTTCATAAAGTTCTTTACCATCCTGTCTTCCAGGCTGTGATAGGCAATCACCACCAGTCTGCCTCCCGGTCTGAGCGCTTCAAGTGAAGCCTTCAGGAATTCGGCCAGCACGGTCATCTCTTCGTTGACTTCCATTCTCAGGGACTGGAAAACCTGGGCCAGGTATTTTTTCTCTACTGTTCTGGGAATACACTTGTCAATGGCATCCAGGAACTGCCGGGTGGTAATTATCTCATTTTCCGTCCGGGCTTCCGCAATCGCCGATGCCAGCCTGGATGCATTCTGGATCTCTCCGAAGTTTCTGAACAAGCATGCCAGTTGTGCTTCGCTGTACCGGTTCACCACATGTGCAGCTGTAATCCGGGTTTCACGGTTCATCCGCATGTCCAGCGGAGCATCAAACCGGAATGAGAAGCCGCGGTCGGCCTGGTCAAAGTCATGGGATGAAACACCCAGATCGGCCAGGATCCCATCGACCTGCTCCACCTGGTAATACCGCAGGAAATTCCGCAGATAGCGGAAATTGGAGCGAATGAAGGTCAGCCGGTCATCACTGAAGAGGTTTTTCAGTGCTTCTTCATCCTGGTCAAAGGCCAGCAGTCTGCCTCCTTTCATCCTGCGAAGGATCTCCCGTGAATGGCCGCCACCCCCAAAGGTGGCATCCACATAAGTCCCGTCAGGATGAATTGAGAGTCCGTCAATTGACTCATTCAACAAAACCGGTGCATGAAAAAGACTCATAGCTAAAATCCTAACCTAACGTTCCCCAACCTTTCACTGTACATCTCACGCAATGGTTTACGCTTCTGCCTTACCTCTTCATATACCTTTTCTTTCCAAAGGGTGATAAAAGGGCCGTTGCCAATAAAAATCACTTCCCTGACTTCCTCATCGATTTCGGCATGTTTCATGAATTCGGACGGGATGTTGATCCGGCCATTCAAGGCCATGGTTATGGTAACAAAGTTCTCGTTCAGCTGAGCCATCAAATCCCTGTCAAATTCATTATGCTCGTTCAGGTTCTTTTGTATATTGGCGAGACGTTCGTGATACGTTCTTTCGGGGTAAATATTCAAACAGGATTTGTAAATGTCTTTTTCAATAACCAATGGTTCCTCTGCCAGTTCTCCCATGGTTCTCTTGAACGGCGCCGGGAGGACTACTCTTCCTTTGTCGTCGATCAAAGCGCTGTATCTGGCGGAGAAATACATCATTGTATCCTTGTTCATTGATGAAGTAAAAATACAAAATTTTCTTGTTTTTTATGCCAAAGGGTTCCACTTTATTACACCCAGAGGAAGCACTGTTGTTGGAAAAATTGTTTATAAACTGTTAGTAACCCCTTCCGAAAACTCCATAGAACTACATATAGATTTGTAATACAATGATTTGAGATATTAACTGGTGTGAATAAAATTAAGGTTAATAATTAATGGGGAAGGGGTATTTATGTAAAAAATTCCGTGTTATTTAATCCCGGGGAACATAACAAGGCATTTTCAGATTAATTTTGTCTGTCACAAATTTTGATCATTTTTTATTATGGAATCTGATAATCAACCTGTTCAGTTAAAGCCCATTAATATCCGGGAGCTCTTTTACGAGAAAAATCCCGGTTTAGCCCGGTTGATACCAGGTTTCATCTATCGGTTGATTCACCGGATCATGCGTCTGGATTTTATGAATGGATTCATTATTAAATATGGTCATCTTTCCGGGATAGAATTTGTCAATGCGTCGGTGAGGGATTTTGAAATCACGGAGGAGGTTTATGGTGCGGAGAACATCCCCTCTTCGGGAAGTTACATTTTTGCCGGGAACCATCCTCTGGGAGGATTTGATTCCCTGTTGTTGATGGAGAACGTAAATAAGAGACTGGGTAAAATTAAATTTCTGGTTAACGATGTGCTGATGAAACTTCCCCCGCTTAAGCCGCTCTTCCTTCCTGTAAACCATCACGGAAGCAATACCAGGGAAGCTGCACAGGTCATGAAAGAGGCCTATCAGTCGGGAGACCAGATACTGATCTTCCCTTCAGGGCTTGCTTCCCGGAAAATAAAGGGGAAGATAGCCGACCTGCCGTGGCAGAAACACTTTATTACCAAAGCAATAGAGTACAAGCGGGATGTAATCCCGGTCTTCATCAGCGGGAGAAATTCCAACCGGTTTTATTTTGTGGCCAAATGGAGGAAATTGTTAGGTATCAGCTGGAATCTGGAAATGTTTCTTCTTCCTGATGAAACATACCGGCACAGGAAAAAGAAGATCCAGCTCTATTTTGGCAAACCAATTCCCTATACCACTTTCGATAGAAGCAGGACACACCTTGAATGGGCTGAATGGGTGAGAAATCTGGTATATGAACTCCCGGAAAGTTATATTAAAGGAAATTAGCTCGCGTGGGATGAACATGGGGGGAATAAATTCTTATTTTTGCAACTCACCATGAATTTCACTTTAGGATGAAAGACATTATTGCACCGGCACCCATTGAAGAGGTCATGGCGGAACTCACGCCTGACAAGATGATGAGGAAGACCAACAAGGGCGGGAATGAAATATATATCTTCACTCACAAGGACTCTCCCGTTTTAATCAGGGAAATTGGCAGATTGCGGGAAATCACATTCCGGGATGCAGGAGGCGGAACAGGGAAAGAATTGGATCTGGATTCTTATGATCTGTGCGAGGTGCCTTACAAGCAGTTGATTGTGTGGGATCCCGATGCCCGGGAGATTCTGGGCGGTTACCGTTATATTTATTGTCCGGATGCTCCCCGGGATAAAAATGGAAGAATTGAGCTGGCCACTACGGAGTTATTCGAATTTTCCGACAGGTTTTGTGAGGAATACGTTCCCTATACCCTTGAATTGGGCCGGTCGTTCGTCACTCCTTCCTATCAGTCGAGCAAAGCGGGAGCCAAAGCCCTGTTTGCCCTCGATAACCTGTGGGACGGACTTGGCGCGCTGACCGTGGATAATCCGAAAATCAAATATTTCTTCGGGAAAGTGACCATGTATGCCCATTTTCATACTGAAGCGCGTAACCTGATCCAGTATTTCTTCTGGAAATACTTCCGTGATGAGGAAAATCTGGTGACTCCCAAAAAACCGTTTGAATTCAATATCGATTTCGGCAAGATGGATGCCATCTTCAACGGATCAGACTATCAGGAGAATTACAAGATACTGGTTCAGTCGGTGCGGCAGTTCGGTGAGAACATACCTCCGCTTTTCAATGCTTACATGAATCTCTCCCCTTCGATGAAAACCTTCGGGACGGTTCTGCATGAACAGTTCGGCAAGGTGCTTGAAACGGGGATCATTGTGAATGTGGATGATATTTATGAAGTTAAGAAAGACCGGCACATTGAAACTTACCTGAGGGATAAGGAAATCTCCACCTGGCTGCTACCGGAAGCCTGATCCCCGGCCCTGATTGGTTCAATAAGCCCTGCCGCCCGTTCCTTCAATAAACTTGATGAAGGAGGAATTGACCACCCGGTTGCCGCCAGGAGTGGGATAATTGCCCGTGAAATACCAGTCTCCGGTATCATTGGGACATGCCTTGTGTAGGTTATCCACGGTCTGATAAACTATGGTGACTTCAGCTTCACAATCCTCGGGCTTCAGCAATTGGGCAATCTTGGATGAAACCTCTTCGTATGTGAATGGCTTGTAAATTTCTTTCACATAATTGACGATCTCCTCTTTCGGCAGGTTTTCCTGCTCTTTGCACTTGGCATATACTGAGCGGATGATATCTTCCCTGCCGGTGTCCTGAAGCAAGGCAATGGCTGCATTAAAGGCAATGAAGTTATCAAGTCGAGTCATATCGATGCCGTAACAATCGGGGAACCTGATCTGAGGAGCAGAAGAAATGATGACAATTTCCCGGGGATGTAACCGGTCAAGAATGCGTATGATGCTGTTTTTCAATGTGGTGCCTCGAACAATAGAGTCATCGATGATGACCAGGTTGTCGATGCCGGGTTTAATAACCCCATAAGTGATATC
>CAYWTT010000315.1:0-5189 GCA_964461245.1 uncultured Prolixibacteraceae bacterium
AGCGTGTCAGTGATCATTCCGTTCAGTTCTACTATAGCCACATTTGCATCGATAGCCGGAAAGATAAGGTAATACTCTTGACCTTCATTTTTTTCGAAGTCAAAATTTTGGATAAGCTCAAATTTTCCTGTATAAAATGGATATCCTTCCGGAGTCAGATTGCCTGAAAAATAAGCTCTTTCTCCCGATATTCCAAAAGATGAAAAGGAGAATACCGGTTTACTGAGCATGTCAGGCGAATGATTCCTCTGTGTGTCGGTCCTGACTTCACTGTTTTGGCCTGTAACTCCGAAATCCCCGGTCAGAAAGATGCTTTCAATCTCTGTTCCGTATCTTTCCATCGGTGACCTGCTTCCGGGAATGGGAGACCTGAACTCTAGTTCCAGACAGATGATGTTTTCTCCTTTTCGAATCAGGGTGCTGATATCGGTCGACAGGAAATGGCGATCCAGGTAAAAATGGTTCTTCTCAAAACTCACAGGCTGTGAATTGAATTGCACCCGGTTGTACATTTCGGGTTGCTCCACCACGATGTCTGCTTGTGCCGGAATTTTTTCCACTTGAAAATGGTATTGCAGAGTCAACGGTCCCGTATATTTTTTTACTGAAAGTTGTTGAAAAATGGCGATAACCGGTTCCGGATTGCTGAAATTTTTCCCATTGTCGGTAGAAAATGAAGCGAAATCAAGAAGCAATGCATTGGGCGAGAGCCTTTTCCCCTGCCAGTTCCCATTCAGCTTCAGAAGGGAGGAGGTGTTTTCCTGTGGGTGAAGGGTGCTGTCTAGCCGGGCTTGAAGGCTCAGCGATCCGGAGGTGAGCCATAGGGTGGAGGAGGCTGCCAGTTTAATCTCGAACAGATTTTTGTCCACGCTGTGCGGTCGGTAACATTTTGCTTCCGAAGGATCCCAGAGAACAGGATCGTTGTTCAGTAAACCGGTCTCAAGAATTATTTCCGCAGGTTGGATATGAGATATGTTGGTTAACTGGATCAGGGTCCCTTTCCTGACTTTCCTGACAGATACCCAGACATTCCCGGCATCAGTACCCGATATCCCGACGATTGGCCTGATTTTTCTGGTCAGCATACTGCCAAAGTGGTTTCGGTCAATTTTAACAACTTTCTTTTCCAGTGCGTCAAGTCTTGTCTTTTCTGTTTTTCCATCCATATACAACGGGAACCTTCCTTCACTGAAAACAATTCCGCCCTTGCTGATAAATCTTTCCAAAAGATTAACTGTCGATTTTCTGATCTCTGACATATCCGGGAGGAAGACAGCTTCATAGTCCATGGCTCCGACTGAAATCCTGTTCCCTTTTACTCTACCGGACTCCTCCAGAATCTGTTCGTCGCCCAGGTCATATCCGTAGTGGAGTTCCTGGAGTTGTTGCATCAGATACATCACACCGCCGGAGAAACCCTCTTCTCCAGCCGATTTGATATATTCGCTTTCCAGGGGAAGAAGGACCAGGATTTGTGGTGAATACCGCCCGATAGAGGCGGCATAGCAGATCCTGCCTGTATAATCCTCCATTTTTTTATTGAACTCCCACCAGGGCTGGTGCTCCGAAAGGGTGGGCGGATAGTCCCGTTTCCTCCCGCCTTTCAGACTGTATAAGGTAAGGTGGGGAACCATGTGGTTCACGCCCAGCACGGTTTGCCAACCTGCCAGCCATTTGCGGTCCTCAAAATTCATGTTCTGACCGCTGATCCCGTAAACTTCGCACATTCTGCGGGGAATGTCGTATTGGTTTGCCGCACTGCTGAGGCTCTTAACGGTAATCAGTCTGCCTTCAATGGTTAATCCCAGGTTATCGATGCCCGGTTGTTGCATATGGCGGTAATGGAGCATGGTATTCCCGATCCGGTCACGGACTTTTTCCAGCGATTCCTCTCCCAGAAAATGGCCGGTGAATACCACCCCGTTTTTTTGACAATAATCGCCTATCGCCCGGGAAAAGCTCTTCTCGAACTGGGTGGCTACTGCACGGTAATAATGCCATCTCACTTCCCTCCAGTTATCTTTTTCATCAAAGAGAAGATCTATCTTGTCTAACAGGTCATAGCCCCACATTTTCCTGAACCTGGCTAAAACCCAGCCGGACCATGAAAGGACACCCTGGGTGGGGGTGTTTTTATCGAAATAGCGTGCATGGATATGGGGCTCGTCAGTGAATATCTCCACCGGCTTCAGTTTGCTTTTCGATTTGTATCTTTCTATATAAGGTTTATAGGCCTTGTCGATAAAGGCCTTCACCATGTCCGTGTTGAAAAGATCCACATAGCAGGTGCCATTGAAAACAGGATCACCCAGAGGGGATGTATAGGAAATATACAATAAGGAATCTTTTTCCTTCAGTATTTCTGCTCCGGCAGGCAAGGGTGTGTTTTTCCGAATACAGGCCAGTGAACGGGCCCGGTATTCTTCCTGCATCAAGGGGATCATACCGCCGGAATAGCCGCTGGGCCATTTATCCTCATCATAGAAACAGGCATGAAGGCCCGATTTGTTGGCTGCCTCCACCGCTGCATCCATGGCTTTCCACCAATCCTCTCCAAGGTATTCGGTCAGAAGCCCCTCCCTGCTGTGGAGATAAAATCCGCCGAAGCCGGCTTTTCTGAATTCATTTATCTGGCGGCTGATCTCTTCCGGATCCAGCTTGTCATTCATGGAGTAAAAGGGATAAGCACGGTATTCAGCGGGAGGATCCAGGAATTTCCGGTAATCCAGAGTTGTTTCATATGCTCCTTTTACCCCGGACTGGGGAGCGGATTCTGTAAAACGACAGGAAGAACAGATGAGAAAGAGGGCCAAGGAAACCCATGAAACGAACCCCGTAAGGCAAGCTATGTGCCCGGTAAATCTCATTTCTTCCAACCTTTTCATGAGGTAAGGTCTTTGATTCAGTCATTATTAATTCTTTGCAAATTTATTCGATTTTTTTTCATGAAAACGATTACATGGAATATCATTAATAATTACCTTGCAAAAAAAAATCAGTATGGTCAGCATGAATGAGGTAGCACTCCGGGCGGGTGTATCCATTGCAACGGTTTCCAGGGTCATCAACGGGAGTCCCAATCTGAATGAGGCCACTAGAAATAAGGTTATGAAAGCGATAAAAGATCTGGATTACCAGCCCAGCCGTGTTGCCAAGCGACTGAGATCGCGGAGTAATTCCGGAAAACTGATCGGCTTACTGATCCCTGACATACAGAATCCCTTTTATGTGGATGTGCTTCGGGGAGTGGAGGAGGAGGCTTACCAGCACAACTATGCGCTGATCATGTGCAATTTCGGCCAGGACGAAAAGAAGGAAAAGCTCTATCTCGAAATTCTCCGTTCCGAAGCGATTGACGGGCTTTTAGCAGCTCCGGCACGGGAAGATGATGAAGAGGTGACCAGGCTGGTGGAGGAAGGTCTTCCCATTGTGTGTGTGGACCGGGGGCTGAAAAATGTGGATGTGGATGTGGTGATGGTGAATAACCGGAAAGGGGCGTTTCAAGCCGTGGACCATCTGGCAAGGAGTGGTTACGGGAGAATAGCTTATATTTCCGGGCTTCCGGCCATCCCGTCAAGTTATCAGCGGGAACTTGGCTACAGGGATGCGCTAACCGCCCATGGTCTGGAATTCCATCCCTCCTTGGTGAAATACGGTGATTCAAAATATGAGAGTGGCGTACGTTTGTGTGATGAGTTGTTATCGGATGAAAATCCGCCCGATGCAATCTTTACCGGCAACAACCTGATCACCCTCGGTGCCCTGGAGACCATCCACAGGAGGGGGATCAGAATTCCGGATGAGGTTGCCATCATCGGATTCGACGATATGTTCTGGTCCAATTCCCTCTTCCCGCCGCTTACCGCAGTGAGACAACCGGCATTTGAAATCGGAAGAAGAGCAACAGAATTGCTGATACAGCGCATTAACAATCCTCAACGGACCTGTATCCAGATGATCCTCAATCCCGAACTGATGATCAGAAGTTCATGCTGAAAGAAGATAAGATAAAAACTTAAGACCCCGTTTCCTGTTGATGTACAATATCATGCCATCCTGAACCAAGTTACTGTGACAGGGGGAAGGAGTGGTGAGCCTGCCCGACTGAACAAGGTCAGAGGTTCGGGCAGGGAATCTCCTGCCAGTTAGGAGCAGACTGTCTTTGGTATACACCGTCATTGGCAAGTATGAGGAAAAACAGCCTGACACAGAGTATTCCGGGAACCGTCAGGAATGAAAGACCGCTACAGTCCAGTTATTTTTCACTTTTTTGGAAATGAACTGCAATCCTTCTTTTTCTGCAACCTGTTGTATATCCGGCAAATCAGTTTCAAAAAATCCGCTGAAAAGGATCAGACCTCCCAGCTGAAGGGCTGCTGAATAGGCCGCCATGTCATTCAGGATCACGTTTTTCTGAATATTTACCAATGCAATGCCGAATTTCCGATCTCCGATCATGCCCGCATCTCCCAAAACCGGATCTATGTTCGGGGCATGGTTGGTAACTCTGTTTTCCATGACTGCATCGAACGACCACTGGTCGATGTCGATGGCTGTAACTGCCGATGCGCCCAGTCTGGAGGCCAGTATGGCCAGTATCCCGGTTCCGCATCCCATATCCAGTACGGTTTTTTCTGAGAAATCCATGCCCAGCATGGTCTCCATCATCAGGGAGGTGGTTTCATGGTTTCCTGTACCGAAAGCCATGTTGGGTTCGATCACAATTTCGATGGGACAGGACGGGTAATTGGTATGGAAGGGAGCCCTAACCAACACACGGTCGGCAATGACCAGGGGCTTGAAATAGTTCTTTTCCCATACTTCGTTCCAGTTCTGGGCAGGCACCGTTTCTTCAGACCACGCAAGTGAAAAAGGCTCTTGCCGGTCGGAGAGAAGTATGTTCAGTGCCTCTCTGTCATAATTGCTTTCCGGAATATAAGCTTCGAATCCGGTACCTGTTTCCACAAAACTTTCAAATCCCAACTCTGCCATTTCGGCCATCAGTAAATCTGCAAACCATGATTCAAAGGGAGTAAGGGTGAGTGTTATCTTACTGGTATCCATTGGTTCGGATGTTGATCTTTACTGTTTACCTACTTTGACACAAAAATACCACAAAGTACACTGGTAATTGTACAAACTCCGATTTTTGTGAATCCTGTGAACTTCAGCCACTTTGTGGTAACCAG
>CAYWTT010000316.1:0-5183 GCA_964461245.1 uncultured Prolixibacteraceae bacterium
GGACCAAAAACGGGACAATCACCAATGCCGACGGAAAGTTTGAGCTTTCGGTCAACGAAGGCGCCACGCTTGTCGTTAGCTATATTGGCATGAAGCCACAAGAGCTAAAGGTGAGTAATTCTTCAACTTACAACATTACTCTCGAAACTTCACTGGAAGAGGTTGAAGAGGTTGTCGTAGTTGGTTATGGTCAGCAAAAGAAAGCAAACCTAACGGGCGCCGTGGCATCCGTTGACACCAAAGTACTGGAATCCCGCCCCATTGCCGACGTCGGCCGAGGACTTCAAGGGACAACACCAGGCCTTTCGGTTGTCATCCCCAGTGGAGAAATCGGTTCTGACCCCATTATGAAAATTCGGGGACAATTTGCGTCAATGCGTGGGGGGTCTGCTCCTTTAATCCTGATGGACAACGTTGAAATTCCGTCGATCCAGATGATCAATCCAGACGACATCGAATCCATCTCCGTCCTGAAAGATGCCGCCTCTGCTTCAATTTATGGAGCTAAAGCTGCCTTTGGAGTCATCCTGATCACTACCAAAAAAGGAGCAAAGATGGAAAGCGTAAATGTTTCCTATTCTGCCAACCTTTCATTTCAAAACATCTCCAAAAAAATGGAAATGGGAGGAGTGGATGCTATGGAATACACGTTATCTGCCTTCGAACGGGTTGGCGGAACATTTGCCGGCGCTTTTTGGTATGTCACCAGAGAAGGATATCTGAAAGCAAAAGAATGGAAAGAAAAATGGGGAGATGTTGTAAAACCCAATGACCCGATGCTTTATGGCCGGGACTGGTATGTCGACGCCAACAACCGCAAGATTGGCCTCAGAACTTATGATCCGTATGATTACATGATCAAAGAATGGACACCAACCCATACACATAACTTTTCCGTGAACGGAAAAAGCGGCAAAACCAACTACAATATCGGTATTGGATATTTGGATCAGACCGGCATTATTAAACCCGCTCAAAAAGATGACTTTAAACGCTACAATGGATCAGTCCGGGTGGGAACCGACATCAACGACTGGTTTAGGGTTTACGCCGGATCGATGTATTCCAAACGCATCAAACGATATGCTTACGCGACAAATTCAACGACAGCTGACCCCTGGCTTTACCTCTACCGTTGGGGGCCAGTCTATCCGATGACGACCGAAGATGGGGATCCGCTCAGGAGCCCGGCATTTGAAATGGCCGCAGCAAACACTGCCTCACAGGAAACCAATTACGCCAGTCTGAATGGAGGTTTTGAGATTACACCTCTGAAAGACTGGAAAATCAAACTGGATTACACCCATGCCAATCAGGAATATTTCACCAAAAGGCCAGGAACCCGTTTTACTGCACGCAATACCTGGACAGCAGCCATTCCAAAAAATGATGCAAATGGAAACAGAATTTATGTAAATGATGCCGGAGAAATTGTTCCTTCTACAACTCCCGGCGCAATGCCCGCTTTCCAGCTTTCCATGGAAACCTACACTCCCGTCGGTAGCAATCCCGATCATGTTTACCGGTATTCAAAAAACGATCAATGGAATACCTTAACTATAAATTCGACCTATGATTGGGATTTAAACAATAACCACAAATTCAATTTTATGGTGGGAGTAAACAGGGTGGCTTATAAAAACGCCTATAACTGGTCGCAAATAACTCAGCTGGTTGATTATTCAAATCCCCAGTTTGATTTGGCAACCGGTGTACAAACCACCAGCGGAGGCGAAGAGTGGGAATCGCAGTTAGGTTTCTTTGGCCGCGTAAACTACAACTTCAAAGAGAAGTACCTGGTGGAAGCAAATCTGCGGTACGATGGAACCTCCAAATTCCCGACCCACCTGCAATGGCGCTGGTTTCCTTCTTTCTCGGCCGGATGGCGGGTAAACGAAGAAACCTGGATGGAATGGGTGAAGCCAGTTGTTTCGGCCTTAAAACTTCGCGGATCGTGGGGAACAATCGGAGACCAAACGGTTCCCAACAATCTTTACGTTCCTTCCCTGGGCGGCTCATTTAACACCTGGCTGGTTTCAAATGCCCGACTTTATCAGTTTAGCACGCCCGGCGCGGTATCCACCTCCGTTACCTGGCAGGATATCACTTCTCTCAACCTAGGGGCCGATGTCCGCTTTATCAATAATGAGCTGGGAGTTTCATTCGACTGGTTCCAGCGAGATACCAAAAACATGATTGTCCCGCAGGAAGGGCTTCCCACCACATTTGGCACGGGCGCTCCTCAAAGTAATTTCGGATCACTAAGAACCAATGGAATTGAGATTCAAGCCGATTACAACCACCGGTTCAACAATGGGCTGGGGATCAACCTGGTTGCAACCTTATCAGATGCAATTACCAAAATAACCAAATATGGCACAACGAAAAGTATCGATTCGTGGTACGTTGGTAAAACCTATGGTGAAATCTGGGGGTATGAAACAGACCGGTTGTATCAGAAAAATGATTTTGAATATGATGCTGATGGCAAATTAATCAAAATCCAGGTTACAGATCCCAAAGGGGTCAAATACACAGTATATAAACAATCAGACCCCAATGCCCCCACCCAGGGAAGGCTCCAGTCCGGAAACTTCCTCTTTGGCCCCGGAGATGTTAAATTTAAAGATTTGAATGGGGATGGCGTGATAGATCCGGGGAATAAACTTTTGGTAGGTGCTGATGGCAAGCCCGATTACGGCGATCTGAAGAAGATCGGGAACTCTACGCCGCGCTATGAGTACAGCTTACGGGCAGGACTTGACTACAAAGGGTTTGACGCCTCTGTTTTCCTGCAGGGAGTTGGCCAGCGTGATGTCTGGGGAGATGGTTTCCTGGCGATACCAGGATACAACTCTTCTGACGGAGCGATCCCGCAAGCCATTGCCGGCAACTTCTGGAGAGAAGACCGGACGGATGCCTTTTATCCGGCGCCATATAATATGCTCGGAAGTAGCACTACCTTGAACATGCAGGTTCAAACCAGATACTTACTGAACATGGCCTATTTAAGAATTAAGAACATCACCGTAGGCTATACAATTCCATCACGGTTACTGCAAAAAGCAAACATCCATAAACTACGGATCTATACGGCTTTGGAAAACTTCTTCACCTTCGATCATCTGGGAACGCTTCCGATTGACCCGGAAGTAATTTCAGGTTATTCAATGTGGAATACATCCAATTACAACCTGGGAAGAACCGGCGTTGGGGTTCCAACCTTTAAAAGCGCATCAGTTGGTCTTCAGTTAAACTTCTAAAACATCGTAAATTATGAAAAAAAATATCATAACCTTAATAGCTGCAGTTACCCTTCTTTTTTGCAGTTGCGACGATTTTCTGGACAGACCTACGTTGACAACGATGAATGACGGGAACTACTGGACCAGTGAAAATAATCTGAGGTTATTTGCAAATGGTTTTTACTCGAACTACTTTGTAGGCTACAACTCCACATGGGGGGTCAATTATGCTCCCCTTCGCGGATACTATTTCTGTGATGACTTCACCTCTACCGGGAAACAAATCAGTTTTGAAACCCAGGCGCCTGAATCAAGGGCATCTGCTGACGAGATCGATCCAGGGGGAGGATCTTCATCATCGTGGCTGACAACCTATGCCGGGCCAACCTGGAACTTCTCCTGGGTGCGAAAATCAAATCTTTTCCTCGAAAGGATTGAGACTATGAAAAGTAAATACCTGACGGAAAGCGCCTATCAGCACTGGAGCGCGGTAGCCCGTTTCTTCAGGGGATATGAATACAGCCGATTAGTCAGTGTATTTGGTGATGTGCCGTATTACGACAAGGTAATTGGAGACGCGGAACTGGATCAGTTATACAAAGACAGAGAGAGCAGAACCCTTGTCATGGACAAAGTTTATGACGATTTTGCGTACGTACTTGACAACATGCGCCTGTCTGACGGAAATGTCCAGTACCTTAACCGTTATATTGCAGCTGGTTTTATTTCTCGCTTTATGCTGTTTGAAGGTACCTGGCAAAAATACCATCTCAACAACCAGGAAAAAGCAAAAAAATACCTTGAACTGGCTGTGAGGGCAGCTGGAATAGTGATGACTTCAGGCAATTATGCTTTTACAAGCGATTTCCGTTCACTTTTCGGCTCGCAGGATTTGGCCGGGAACAAAGAGGTTATTATGTACAGGCATTATGATGCTGCCTTAGGTATTACCCATCATGTGGCCTCCTACTCAAATCTGACCGAAAGCCAGTCCCCTGCCCCCAACTTAAAACTGGCCAAAGCATTCATTTGTTACGACGGCAAACCCTACAAATTATCCTCCATCGCTAATGCCGATAAATTAGACATCAAAAACATAGTCGCCACCCGTGATCCTCGCTTTGAAGCCACCTTCTGGGATGCCCCAATGAGAGAATCAGCAACATTGCTTTATGCCTGTAAATTCATTGACCGTACCGGTGTCACTTATTACGGCAAAACTTATCCGCCACAATATGGATCCAACACCAATACCAACGATGCCCCGGTAATGCGCCTGGCCGAAGTGGTACTCAACTGGATCGAAGCAAAAGCAGAACTGGCGCTCATGGGCGGAACTGCTGTCACCCAGGCCGACATTGATGCTTCAATCAATGCCATCCGTAATCGCCCGCTGGATGCTACGGCCACTGCCAAAGGGATCAAAAAGACAGCTCCGCTCTCACTGGCCGCACTCCCCGACGATCCGGACCGGGATGCAGACGTTCCCCCGCTTCTCTGGGAAATCCGCCGCGAACGCAGAATGGAATTTGTTTATGAACACACCCGCCTGATGGATATCAAACGCTGGAAAAAGATCAGCTATATGGACGGTGCCCTCAATCCCGACAACCTCCTCGGCTTGTGGATTAACTTTCAGACGGAGCTCCCGGCCTGGTTAGTGCCCGAAAAAGTCAGCAAACTGAAAGTCAAAAAAGCTGATGGATCGATTGTGACCTACAACGGCTCTAACGCTGCAGATATGGTTGGGTACTATATTCCTGAAAATATATCTGACAGGGATGCCTTTACGAACAGGGTTTACCTGGCTCCGGTAGGAAATACGCAGATCAATCAGTACAAGGACAAAGGTTATACGCTAACCCAGACTCCAGGCTGGTAATAAATCGCATAGTTTTAATATTTTTGGAAGAGGCTGCTGCAGGCGATGTCGCAGCC
>CAYWTT010000317.1:0-5177 GCA_964461245.1 uncultured Prolixibacteraceae bacterium
ATATGTCGGACTGTTGGAACCGGCCTCCATCCCATTCACTTTCCATTGATACGAAGGGGTTGTGCCACCGTTTACCGGTGTGGCGGTAAAGGTAACTGAGGTACCTGCACAAACCGTATTGGCCGAAGCGGCAATGGACACGCTGACCGGCAGGTTGGAATTGACCACCATGGTTAAAGGATTGGAAGTGGCGGGATTTCCCGAGGTGCAGGTCTCACTCGAGGTAAGAAGGCACGTAATGATATCTCCGTTGACAGGGGTGTAAGAATAGGTCGGACTGTTGGAACCGGCATCCATCCCATTTACTTTCCATTGATAGGAAGGGGTTATGCCACCGTTTACCGGGGTGGCGGTAAAGGTAACGGCAGTACCTGCACAAACCGGATTGGCCGATGCGGCAATGGACACACTGACGGCAAGGTTGGGATTGACCGTCATGGTCACGGCATTGGAAGTGGCGGGATTCCCCGAAGTACAGGTTTCACTTGAGTTAAGGACGCAGGTTATCACATCCCCGTCGGCAGGGGCGTATGAATAGGTCGGGCTGTTGGATCCGGCATTGGTGCCATTCACTTTCCATTGATACGAAGGTGTTGTGCCACCGTTTACCGGTGTGGCGGTAAAGGTGACAGCAGTCCCGGCACAAACCGGATTGGCCGAAGCGGCAATGGACACGCTGACCGGCAGGTTGGGGTTGACCGTCATGGCCACGGTATTGGATGTGGCAGGATTCCCGGTGGTGCAGGCAAGGCTTGAAGTCACCACAGCATAGATCTGGTCACCCGGCAGAGGAACAACTGTATAGGTCGGGCTGTTTGTTCCAACCGGATTTCCGTTTTTATACCACTGATAGCTTGGGGTAGCTCCTCCGTTTACAGGCAGCGCGGAATAGGTAACCGAAGTGCCCTCGCAAACCGGGTTTGCACTGGCGGATATCGTAACACTCACCGGTCTGTTTTCGTTGACCGTCATGGTAATCTCGTTCGATGTGGCAGGATTGGCTGTTGCACAGGGATCACTGGAGGTTAAAATGACCTTCACCTTATCTCCGTTAGCCAGGGAAGTCGTGGTATACACCGGACTATCGTTTCCCACATCTGTATTGTTGACTTTCCACTGATACGAAGGGCTTGTGCCTCCGTTTACAGGTGTGGCAGTAAAGGTAACTTCAGTTCCGCTGCAAAGGGTGGAGGCGGTGGCCGTAATGCCGACACTCACCGGAAGAGGTGGATTTACCGTCACAACGGCCGATCCTGAAATGATAAATTTACAAGATTTGTCATCCGAAATGGAAAAAAGGGTATAAGTCGTTGTAACTGAAGGACTGACGCTAAATGAATAGGGACTTATATTAATGTTGTTCACAGGAAAACTGTTCACCCCATCGGTATAGATCAGGTCCCAGGGGGGTACTCCTGTCATTTCAACAGAAAGGGTTGCACTGCTCCCTATACATATGGTATTAGTGCCGCTAATGGTTGCTGTACATTGTCCGTAAAGGATAACGGGGGTAAAGAAGATCAGGATCAAAAAGATAATCCCTGCAGCTATTCTGTTGGTTGCATTTCTGAATCCCTGTGTTTGAATGACTTCTTGGCAGCCTGTCTCAGGTTCACCCGTTTCAGCAAAAACTACGTCCGATCCCTCTCCGTGTGTTGACGTAAAATGGCTCATAATTCTGCATTTTGAGCTACTTATGAAATTATGTCCAGTATGGGGTTTGCTCCTGCTTAATAACTCCTACGGATAAGGAAAAATCCTTTTTCCGGTTGTGAACGATGCTTTCCAATGCAATTCTTCCCCACGAACGTCCATAAACATAATTTCCTGAAAGCTATAAAAATCTAACAATCAGAACCTTACGTTTTTCCGTGGTTGGTAATCCCATGATTCCAATTTACGTAATATTTTTGAAAAGGATATATCATATTGAAAAATATTAAGCAAGGAGGGAACAGGCACTAAGCGTTTATCATTGTGAAAGGGGACAAAAACCTTACCATTGAAAAATCTGAACCGGATGGGATCAATCGGACACCCGCCTGAGTGTACCCTGGTCCCTTTTAGTAGCTTGGCGGCGGGTCTTTTTTCTTGGTGCTCTTTGGTTTAATATTTCCCCGGGGAGGATCGGGCCGTGATTTGGGTGGGTGTACCTGCGAGTGGGCAGGATCCAGGATCAGCATCATGGCAGCAGCCGTGAAAGCTGCATACTTCCCCGCTTTTTCTATCGCCTCCTTGCGGGAGATCGGCTGATTCCCGCCCACAGGGTTCGTTTTATCATTTTCTTCGGCCATTATATCCCTTCAATAATTTTTGGATTCTGGGGTTTTCAGGTTTCTAAGTTTATGCGTTTATATGTTAATGCATTTGTACTTTTATCCCGACACTCCAGGTGGATTGTGCCGGGATTTCCTCTTCCGTTGCAGACCTTTATTCATATACGACCGGAACCTTGATCACCTGGGTGCCTCCTGCACCCCTGATATGTAATATATACATTCCGTTGACCAGTTTGTTCACAGGAATTTCATTCCGGTTCTCCTTCAGCATGGGAAATTCCCCGATTTTCCTTCCGTTCATGTCATATAGCACGGCAACGGCATCCTGAGATCCGGTCCCAAAAATAACGATTTTCCCGTTGCCAAACCAGGCAGAATATTTAATTCCGGGTTTGTCGACTGTGGTAGCCGGTGTGGCACCGCCAAAACTCAGGTAGAAGCGCCCGGTTCCGCTGGTGTTAACAGGAAGGATCGCGGAATATTGATCGGTCACACTTCTTAAAGGAGTGGTCGTCTGCATAAGTTTGTCTTCCAGTATGGGATAGACCCCCTCCGGCAGGATGATGCCTTCCGCACTGAACGTCACTTCACCGCCTGAGGGACATTCGATCCCCACCGGTACTTTAAGCTGCTCATACTGGTTGTCGGGAAGGGTCTGGATGGCCAGATCAGAAGGATCACTCCCGTCCACATGATGCGTGTAAAGCTGGAAGGATTTGACCGACAGGTTGCCTGCGTCATAGCCCGGATCCAGTCCGGTGGTTCCCCCTTCAAAGAAGGTGACAATGGTTCCTTTGACTTCCTCTTTATGGCGGGCGAGCAGAGTGACTCCCGGCCAGCTTTTTGTAGCACTCTTCAGCAAGGTCTGCCTGCTGTGTTCCTGCATGGACCGGTTAAACTGTATCGTTGGGTTGCTCGGAGATGGCCAGATGATGTTGACCAGGAAGCCCTGCCCGACCTGAACCTTCGATTCTGCGTCAAAGGTGCCGAATTCATACCACAAATGGTATTGTGTGTTGTAATATTCTATAAGGTTGATCACCCAGTAATCTTCATCCAGGTCGTTCCACAGGTATACCGCTTCGTAACCGGGATGTAAGACCGGTTTGTTGGTCATGATAAATCCGTCACTACCGGCTATTTTAATCGCTGAAGTGTATGGATTGCCCACCGAATTCCACCCGTAGGTTGGAACCGTACTGGCCACTGGGATCGAAACCGGTCCGGCCACCGGCTGGCCGGTAAACTTTATGTCGTTGGTGCTGTCCTTCCGTAGCAACATGTATCCATTGCCCATTTCGAAAGTGCCGCTGGTGGCGAACTCACCCCAATGATTGCTTGATTCATTGTAATCGCGTATTCCCCTGGGATCAATCCCATACGAGGCCAGGAAGGCCGGATCCCAGGATTGTCCGGATACCGGCGAGGAGACCATGTAAAAACGGTCTCCGTATGCCGGAGTATAATGTTCTGTAAAACGTTCATAAGTGACTTTACCGGTATTGATCACATTCCTGTGAATAATCAGCGATCCGCTTTGGTGTGCATTCGATTTAATGGTCAGTTTGGCTGTGGGATAGAGATTCAGATCCTGGCAATCGGCATCAAAAAGGGTATAGATCACCGGATCCCAGGGTGTGGGCGGGATATTGGCATCCCGGGTTGGATTGGGGACCCCGCCGCACCAGTTGGTCTCCGTATGCCAGTCATCCACAGCACCCGGAGTGCCGCCATGCCAGGCATTCGGCTGCCAGAGGGTAACAACCACTGTATCAATGCTGGCGGGGCAAGGGGCGTTGCTGATATACCAGGTTAGCCGATAAACGCCATATCCTCCGGCTGGAGTGAAGATGGCCTTAGGATCATTGATGTCACTGAATTGAGAGCTCGCAGTACTTGGACCATTAATGACCGACCATACCCCGATGCCATGTCCGGGTTCGACCTGATTGGCATCCAAATTCAAATGAATATTATCCTCATAACAGGTGCTGATATCATCTCCGGCATCTGCGAGAGGTGGGGAAAGTGAAACATTGACCGTAATGGACGTGCTGGTGCCCAGCTCACAACCACTCAGGTAAGTAGTGACCGTATAAGTGGTGGTGGTGTCCGGAGTAGCTACCACGGTTTTCCCGGTATCCGGAACCAGGGTTTCCTCAGGCGACCATTCATAAGTTACATACTCGTACCCGTCGGGGGGTGGAGGAAGCCCGATCTGGTCGATGGCCCAGCTGCTTTGTGAGGTACTTGAAAAAGCAAATCTTATTTTCAGATTTGACTGGCCGATGAAATTTGTTAAATCGATATTGACTGGGGTAAGGCCGATATTTTGACCCCATACACCTGTGCCGCTGAATCCGGAATAATCCATAAGGGTATTGTAGGAAGAACCACCATTGGTAGAGATCTCAACTTTTGCAGTGGTTCCTGCTAATAAATTAAAGGACGTCCGATAACTTAAAGAGGCAGCATCAGCACCCAGCAAACTGAACGCCGGGGTAGTCATATAAGAGGTATACGGTCCGTTTACAATGGCAAACTTTGTATTGTCGTTCGTATTGTAATCAATTCCGCTGAATTTTTTTACACCATTGGTTTCTCCCCATGGGCCTTCTTTGGTGTTATCTCCACGGGCGGGTAGAAAATCACCTGAACATTGCATGGACGAAGGAGAACTTCCTGTGCACCATCCGGGAGGGTTGGCCTGATTGAAAGATCCTCCGGAAAAAGGACCTGGCAGAGGGAGGGTGGAATTATAAGACCAGACAGCAGTCAGATTAATTGAGCCCCCTTCACAGATGGTGGTGTCTTTCGTGTTGATCACAGGGGTAAGCTCAGGAATTACACTGACCACGGCAATTTTGGATTGTGCTGTATCACAGGCCCCGCTTTGGA
>CAYWTT010000318.1:0-5175 GCA_964461245.1 uncultured Prolixibacteraceae bacterium
GGTTACTTTTCCGGTAATAGTCATAGAGAATTCATATGCATAGGGATTTGCCTGCCAGTCGGGTTGTGCAACGGAGACCATTGCACAACCTGCTGTCAGGATCATCGTCAACAGAATTTCACCGATGAATTTCATAGAGGAATTTTTATCTGATCTTTGGAATTTTCACGGTTTCTGTTGTATTCCCGGAGACAAGCCTGATAAAGTAAATTCCGGGAGCAACATTTGATCCGTTCCAGTGAACAGTATTCATTCCGGTCGCCGGTAATCCTTTGTAAATCAGTACAACCACGGAACCGGAGGAATTGATCACATCAATGGTCGTTTCAGCGGTTGTTCCGGAGAATTCAACTGTCACTTCGTTTCTGAACGGACTTGGGAAGCAGCGGAAGATTCCGGGTTTCTCAAGTCCTCCGGTTCCTGTCATCAATCCTTTTATGGTCAAAACCAGCGGTTCTTTTAATGTTCCGTATACTGCATTGTATTCAAAAGGTTTTATCTCGCAGATCACATAGGTATTACCGGAGATTCCGTCGAACAGTCGGAACTGCATGATCTGCCCTGAACCGGTATTACTGACATTCAGGAAGAAAGGAACATAACCGGTTTCATCCCCGGTGACAGGTGAAATGAAGCCATGGCATTCCTCTCCGATGAAAGCTCCGAGCACCATCTGATCGTTTACCGTCAGTTCGGGCACATTGCTGAGGTCCAGCCGGGCCACGATCGAGAGATTCCCCTCATACTGGCTGTAATCGTTAGCCCAATTCAGCGGAGGAGAGGAGGTTAAGGTCAGCTGGCGGCTTTTCAGGGTGGTTGTATTGGGATAGGTCAATGGTTGCGGTCCTGTTCCGTTGACTTTCAACATATATCCCTCCCCGGGTTTCATGACATCAAGGGTGCCCAGCCAGCCAATCCGTGAGTCATACATGGCAAAAGCATCCTGGCTTTTGATGAGATCTGAATTGGAAGGCACATACCTTCGCAAGGCATCCCGCACGCTCATGGTGAGGTCGGGGATGTACCCGATATGGTTCCATCCGGTCCTCAGGGTGATGGGAGTTTCTTCGGGTACCAGAGAGGTGCCGCTGAACACCACGGTGTCCAGCTTATTCGATTTCATCTGATACATCAGCCGGTAGTTGATGGAGGTAACCGTGCCTGACCATTTCCGGCTGGTACCGTTGTAAATGGAATAGGCATCCTGCGTTTTGATCATGTCCTTGTTCCAGGGTTCCAACGCCCAGAAGAATTTGTCGAGGTTGTTCATGTTGGGCGACACCTTGTTAAAGGACACCCAGTTCCATCCTTTCTGCAGAATGATGTGGTGACGGGAAGATCCGGAAGATTCGAAAATTACGGGGTTGACTGTGGTTCCCATGACGGTATTGTCAACCAATACAACCTTATAAGGCGAAACATTATCCAGAATCTGGCCGGCACTGGCATCCCATATCTCAAAGTCAAGGGAATCAGCGGTTTTGGAATCTGACGGTATGTTCCCATATACCGTCAGGAATACAAGATAAGAATCAAATTCCTGAATATACCGGAGATTGGCCACTCCCCGGATGGTATCGGTCCCGTGCTTGAACGCAGCCAGCTGGTCAAACACATCGGTGGAGAACACCCCGTCAATTTTGATCTTACCGACAATGGTCATGGTATTTTCATATCCTGCAGGATTGATATTCCAGGATGGCGGATTTTTGTGCACCCTTATCGTTACCGGCAGCTTTTCGTCAAAACCGTTTTCCGTCCGGAGAACAACATCTACATTGTACTCGCCGATGTTGAGTGCCGGATTCACGGTGAAAGTAATTTCAAGGGAGGATTCCGGATTGATTACGCCCTGCGAAGGAGAAGCGGTCAGCCAGACAGGCAAATTCAGGATACTGAAACCTACCTGTTGTCCGCCCGTGTTTCTGATGGCGGCCACGAAACTGAAAGGTTCGTAAACTTTTTTGGAAAACTCCCTCCTTTCGTCTTGCCATCTCACCTGATTCCGGTGTACAAATGCCGTCCATGTTACCGGGGACGCCAGACGGTTGCTGTATTTATCCTCTACATTCTTCACCGTCAGTTCGATGTTGTTTTTCTCAATTTGCGGGAAGAGATAAGTTTTCGGGTTGATGATGATCTGATCCTGCGAACAGACAAAATCATAAGCGATATCCTGAACAGGGCGGACATCCTTCATATTGGCTGCATCGCTGGAAAATCCGTTCTCCGATGCAGGAGCTGCATTCTCTGCCCCGTCCAGCGAGGAATAATTCTCCAGTGTTGATTCAAGGTTGACAACTCCCATTTCATCCTCATAATAGCCTTCAAACGGGAAGTATACGAGCAGCCCGGTCTCATTTCCCGCCAGCTTGGAATTCATATCCATCCGGATCTGTGTTGTTGTTTTTGCCAGTTCCCACAGGCGGAATTCATCCAGCTTACCCTGGAAATAATGGTCCTGGCCGCTGCCACCGGCCTCACTATTCCACTTCCGGACTCCCAGGTACATCTGAGATCCGACAATGCCGCCCAGAATGGAGTTTTCCCTTTCATTCTGTGGATTCCCGTCGATGTAGGAGGTTACATTACCACGCCTCCGGAGCACCAAAGCAAAATGATGCCAGGAATTGTCAAAATAATCCGCAGTCACTGCTTCAAACATATAACCCCTGCTTTCCACCCAGATTTTTCCGTCGGGAGTGGCATAAATACTCAACGCTTTGTTTAACAATCCGCTACCTTCCTTCCCGTCACCCTTCTGATTCGAGAACAAACATGCGGTATCTGCAGGATTATCTGCCTTAAACCAGAATTCAACCGTATAATCCATTTCAGGAATGACCGCAAAATAAGCCGTTTTAAATTCCAGGAAGTTATTTCCAGAAAAATTCCAGGAATAACCACCCGGGTAAACTTCCCATGGAGCAAAAATATCCATGTGCCGGCTGGCTGCCTTATCCACAGCCAGGACACCGAAAGCCTCATCCATCGGCCAGTATCCGTACAACCCCACTTCATTGCCTGTAAGCGCCGTATTCTGGTTTGCGTAAACATCATCCTTGGTAAGATACTTGGACCATATCCTCAGCTCGTGAATCCTTCCGGCAAAATAGCCGCCACCTGTCTCAGATGATTTTCCGATGTAAATTTTTCCGGTATTATTAAAGGATACCGTAACATTTCTGACTTCCTTAATGATTTTGTCGTTCTGGTAAATGAAAATTTCTCCCTTTTCTTTATCAAACGCATAAGCCAGGTGTTGCCAGGCTTCAGCCGGAACAGTGGAAGTAAAATCGAAGAGTGCCTCATATTCCACGTTTCCGATTTTGATGTAGGTTTTATCCGTTCCCCTGAGCCCGATAACCAGGCTGGTCGACGGATCATTCCCCTGTGAGAAAATCACCGAGTTGTCATACACATCCGGGCGAACCCAGCACTCTATCGTAAATGATTTTTCATTGAATGACAATCCCTCCGGAATGGAAGCATAATCCCCGCTGCCATTTAAATGCAAATAAGCTTCATGTTTCAGTTCATAATAATTGAGTGTTCCCTTCACGTCAAAATTGGACTGGTCGAGCAATCCGCATTCTATAGGTTCATTAAACTGGATGCTGATATTCTCGTCAATGTTTAAAATACCATCTGCAGGTTGAGGTGTTCCAAAAACCTGAGGCCTTTGTCCGTCAAGGATACCGCTCAGGATCACCGATTCGTTTTCCGAATTATCCGTACAATAGGAAACCACCCTGATGTCGTAGGTGCGGTCGGTCAGGTTTACCATGCTCCAGTTGAATGTTACATAAGGCTGGTTGTCGATATACAGGGTATCCGGAATTTCATCCTTATTGATCAACAAGGGATCATTAACGAAATATTTGACCGGCACCCATATATTGCCTGAAGACGGCTTGTATTCAAACCTGAAGCTCTGGAATGATTCGTGTGACAAATTATAATTTCCAATCTTTACGGTCATGACATCATTGTCCCGGACATTTACCACCCAGTTGTCAAGGGGTTCAATGATTTCCGCAGAAGTACAGGCTGGTTGGAAATGGGCTGACAGGTAAGCTGTATCTGCAATTTCAGGCATGAAATCGGTAGGATCGTATTGACACTTTGAGTGAAGCACGAAGGCAATGCTGTCATAATCCATTTCTGCAAGGTTGTTTGGCTGCAAGGTGACCAGTTTGGTGATGGTTGTATTGGGCGGAATATTAACCAGTTTCTGGGAAAACTCTCCGTCTATCAGCACCAATGCCCCTTTCTGGTTTGAAGCTTCGTCAATATCCAGCGCATACCACTGATTATCTCCTGTTTCAGAATTATTGGTCAACCGAAGGTAAAAAATTGCCGGTTCTGTATTAGGTACATTGAAGACCTCCGCAGGTTCTGCGGTCAATTCCGGTTTTTCCCGTTGCAGGGTGGCTTTATGCAAAATGACGCTGTCGCCGTTTTGCTTCTTGTAAAAGAAAGTATGCTCCAATGCTTCGAAAGGACACATGGAAGCTCCTCCCAATGTTGAAAAGATCGGACTGGAAATATCAAAACTGGAAACCCTGATATCTCCCGGGCTGAACTGATCGCCCGCCTCCTTGACTTCATCCAGAAAACTCACATAGGGAATATAGGATAATCCGGCTCCGACAGCCATACCTGCTGCAGCACCGATAATTGCCGCTCCGCCGGTTGCCCCTAAGGTTGATGAGGATGCAAATGCTCCTGCAAGACAGGAGACAAAAGCACCAGCTGCCCCGATCGTCCCGCCGACGGCACTTCCCAGGATCCCGAAATCAAAACCCAGTGGCATTTCCATCTTGGTTTCCTGCAGGTCTTCAGCATTCCATATCCCTTCATTGGGTCGTCGGAATATGTTCACACTTAAATAATCGCCAATATCCCCGTCTGCTAACGTATACCCATATTCCATGGTCTGGGCAAAATCCTCCTTGACAGAGACCCCTAAAGAATGAGCGATCTTTAATTCGCCGGTCCCCACAAATCCGACACCGTTAAACTTCAGTCCAAGTGACCCGGCCGCACTGAAATTCATATTTTTCGTACGCTTTTCTTCTGTATTATAGGAAATGGTCTGAACTTCCCTCCGGCTGATCGAACCTACTCCGCCATCAAACGAAATGTTCTGCTCCAGCATATTGTCTGCAATGG
>CAYWTT010000319.1:0-5168 GCA_964461245.1 uncultured Prolixibacteraceae bacterium
GTCAGGCAGTTCAATCCCCAGCATTCCCATTCCATTTTTCAGTATCCGGACCACTGTGGCTGACAAAACCAGTCTCAGATCACGATGGTCAGGATTTGGTTCATTCAGAATGGAATGATCATGATAAAACTGGTTGAACAGTTTTACCAGTTCATAACAATAATTGGCTACCAGGGCAGGTGAGTATGATCTTCCGGCCTCTTTGACGATTTCGGGAAAATCGGAAATGATTTGGATCAACTCCTTTTCCTTGGACTCCAGGGATATATAAGGTGCGATGGACTCCGGAACCGGAAGGCCGCTTTCTGCTGCTTTACGGAGAACCGATTGGATCCGTGCATGGGTATACTGAATAAACGGCCCGGTATTTCCGTTAAAGTCAATTGACTCTTCCGGGTTGAACATCATGTTTTTCCGGGGATCCACTTTCAGGATGAAATATTTCAATGCTCCGAGGGCAATGATCCTGAAGATCCGGTCAGATTCCTCCTTGGAAAGACCTTCCAGTTTACCCAGTTCTTCCCCCATTTTCCGGGCAACCTGAACCATCTCTTCTATGAGATCATCCGCATCGACTACGGTTCCTTCCCTTGATTTCATTTTTCCGGAGGGTAATTCCACCATTCCGTAGGAAAAATGGAAAAGATCTCTTCCCCATTCATAGCCCAGTTTATCAAGCAGGATCGACAGCACCTGGAAATGATAGTTCTGTTCATTGCCTACCACGTAAATCATTTTGTCGATGGGAAATTCGTCGTAACGCAATTTGGCAGTCCCGATATCCTGCGTCATGTAAACCGAAGTGCCATCGCTACGGAGCAAAACTTTCTGATCCAGGCCGTCAGAGGTCAGATCAGCCCAGACTGACGAGTCATCCCGCTGATAGAATTTCCCCTCCTTCACCCCTCGCAGAACCTCCTCCTTGCCTTTCAGGTAAGTTTCCGATTCATAATAGATCTTATCAAAATCAACTCCAAGAGTTTGATAGGTTTTATCAAATCCTTTATATACCCAGCTGTTCATCATTTTCCACAGGGAAATGGTCTCTTCGTCATGTGCTTCCCATTTCCGGAGAAGCTCCCTGGCTGCCTGAATGGAGGGAGCCTGGTTTTCAGCTTCTTCCTGCGTCATCCCCGATACAATCAGTTCACTGATCTCCTGTTTATACTGTTTGTCAAACATCACATAAAAATCACCCACCAGATGATCTCCTTTGATGCCGGTATTTTCCGGTGTTTTTCCTTCACCCCAGTTCTGCCAGGCAACCATCGACTTGCAGATGTGGATTCCCCGGTCGTTGACAATATTGGTCTTTACCACCTTTTTCCCGTTTGCTTTCAGAATCTCGGAAAGAGAGTACCCCAGCAGGTTGTTCCTGATGTGCCCCAGGTGTAAAGGCTTGTTGGTATTGGGGGAGGAATATTCAACCATTACCAGTTCAGGATTATCCCCCTGGGGGGTCCGTCCGAAATTTTCCGTATGCATGATTTCTTCCAGCCTGTTGATCCAAACAGCGTCGTGAATGGTCAGATTGAGAAATCCCTTTGCTACATTGAATTTCACAATTTCAGCACAGGAGGCCGTCAGAAATTCACCGATGAGCCTTCCTGTTTCCTCGGGTGATTTTCTGGTTTGACGGACAAAAGGGAAAACCAGGAGCGTAAGGTCTCCTTCAAAGGGTTTCCGGGTAGGATGCAGTTCCAGCTGAGCGGGTTCCGGGGTAAATCCGAAGATCGTTTCAACTCCTTGTTTAATTTTTTCCCGTAGGATAAGGTCAATATTCATGCATGAATTTTTTGAGATGCAAAGATAGTTCTTTAGAAAAGAAAACAGCCTTCCATTGCTGAAAGGCTGCTGTAAGATGAGATTAAGGTTAATTAAAAATTATGCAATTATACTCTATTTTCTGAAAACAACAGCCGGCATCCTTAAAACTGCTGAACCGGATTTTCCGGTTTTTCAGATGATGATCTGTTCATTGGTTTCGTCCCAAAACACCTGTTTTTTGTTCATGTAGGAGAGTGTTCCCATATGAGCTGTCATGGCTTCCTGGAATCCGTTGTCAATGTTGCAGCTAGGTTGTCTGCCGGTGCGGATGCATTCGATCCATTCTTTCATGTGCAGGTGGGTGGTATCTATCTTTTTCCCGCCCCTGTAAGTATACAGGAGTCCCCGGCCAGCAAAGTACTTTTCAGTAGCGGTGGTGATCGTATCGGATCCTCTGCCCGGGATGTAGCTGTATATGGGCATGTCCGGCTTGATAATGCCCTGTTTGATTTTTTCAGCGTACCGGGTGGACCGGGGATCGGCATATATGGTGAGGGTGTTCCCCATTTCCATGTAAGCATCGTGTCCCATGATCCGTTTGCCACGATCCATCTGGCTGGCGAGGGTTGCCGAATAAAGGAGGGAGAGGTTTTTATCCGGAAATTCGAATACGGTAGTCAGCACATCGGGTACAGTACGTCCATCTTTAAAAAAGTAAATGCCTCCCGTGGAAATGGCCGAGTGGGGGATACCCACATTCAATACCTGGTTAATGGCATCGTATTCATGGGTAAGCAGGTCGCCCGACAGGCCGGTGCTGTAATCCCACCAACAGCGCCACCGGAAAAAGCGTTCCAGGGAGAACTCGTGCCAGGGGGCCTGACCGATGAACTGTTTCCAGTCAATGGTCTGCGGGCTGGCATCTTTATGTATCTCATAAACCCAGGCGCCGTTGGGGTCGTTGCGGTTGGTAGTCACTTCGATGAGGCTGACGGATCCCAGTACTTTTTTATCAATCGCTTCCTTGGCCTTCAGGTAAGCATCGGTCTGCCTGCCCTGATGACCCAACTGGAACACAATACCCGACTCCTTGATGGCTTTCCTGACCTCGTAGGTTTCTTCAACTGACCAGGTAAGCGGTTTTTCACAATAGACATGTTTTCCTGCCCGGGCAGCTTCGATGGTGATCGGACCATGCCAGTGATCGGGCGTGGCAATGACCACGGCATCCACATCGGGGGAAGCAATCAGCTCCCTGTAGTTCGCATAGCGTTTAACCGGGTCACCCATTTTCCCGGCAGTGCCTTGCCGGTGAATATTGGCGGCCGCTTCCTGCGCCATTCTTCCGTAGGTGTCGAAAATATCGCAGACAGCGGTTATTTGTACATTCAGATCTTCCTGTTCAAGAAAATCGCGATAGCGGAGATCATCCTTGTTATTTTTCGCCCCCTCGATCCAGTCGTCGATAACCCCGGGATGGGCAAATCCCAGCGCCCTGGTCAGCTGTTTCCCCCTGATGCCATATCCGATCAGGCCGATCCTGATTAATTTACCATCCGATTTGGCAGGTATGACCGGTTCATCTTCCGACATGTTCAGCTCCCGGATGATATTGCTTTTTAGAAAACGGTCGTGTTTGTTCTTTGCGTAGATACCATAGGCAACCGCCCCCAGTACGGGAACAGTCGCGAGACCCTTCACCAGTTCCCTGCGGCTTATCCCTTTAGGTTTTTTCAAATTTTCTTCCATCACAGTTACAGTTTTATTTTTCCTTTCTGAAGAACCATCTGTCAATACCGATAATTTGTCCGGTTGGAAACAGGGCAAGTACGCCCAGTGCCAGGAATTCAATTACCACTTTATCCACTATAAAGTAACTGCCTTCGCTGGGAAGTGCATAGCTGAGCCCTGTAACAGGCGGATGTGACAGGTAATAGAACGTCAGGAGCAGCATGCCCGCCCATATTGCCGGACGGGTAAGAAATCCCAGTATTAGTCCCAGACCGATCAGGATAAGTCCCCATTCATTCAGAAAGCTTACTGTGGCAAGAACTGCCGGTTGGGAGGCCATTCCATGGAACAGGGGCGCAAACACTCCTTTGGAATCCATCAGGTAACCAAATGGTGACCAGGAAGGATTGAACACTTTTACCAGACCTTCATACAGGAAGTGCCATCCGATGGCTACCCTGAGCAGCACAAGCCATGTGCGCTGACCTGTGGTCAGAATGGATTGATTTTTCATCTTTTATTAAGTTGGTTCCCGATATTTGTTAATTATGTTACTGTATAATCCGGTTCCGGATTTGTTTCATTTACTGATCCAATCTGTGAATTACCAGTCCAGATCTCAGTTTCGGTTCAAACCAGGTGGTTTTGGGGGGCATGATATTACCCGAATCAGCGATATGGATCAATTGCTCCATGGAGACCGGGAAAAGGGCGAACGCCACCTTCATCTCTCCTGAATCGACTCTTCTTTTCAGCTCTCCCAGACCACGGATCCCTCCGATGAAGTCAATGCGCCGTGAAGTGCGCAGGTCGCTGATACCTAAAACCGGATCCAGAATCTGGCTTGAAAGAATGGTTACATCCAGAATGCCGATGGGATCGTTGTCATCGAAAGTCCCGATGCGTGCATTCAGTTTATACCAGTTCCCGTTCAGGTACATGCTGAATTCATGGAGAGCAGCGGGGCGATATATTTCCTTGCCGGCTTTTGCCACTTCAAACCCTTTTTCCAGGGCAGCCAGAAAATCCTCTTCACTCAGGCCGTTCAGGTCTTTTACCACCCGGTTGTAATCCATGATCTTCAGCTGGTTGTCCGGGAAATGGACAGCCATGAAGAAGTTATATTCCTCATTCCCTGTGTGTGCCGCATTCTGCGACCTTTTTTCCTTTCCTATCCTGGCTGCCGCGGCGGTGCGGTGATGTCCGTCGGCTACATAGGTGAACGGGACCTTTTCAGCAAAGAGAATTTCAATCCGGCGGATCAGCTCCCTGTCTTTTATGGGCCAGAATTGATGCCCGAAACCATCTTCCGCCACGAAATCGTATTCGGCGGGCTGATCCGCAACTATCCGGTCAACGATGGTGTCGATCTCGGGTACAGCCTTATATGAAAAAAAGACCGGTTCAATGTTGGCATTCAGATACCGGGTCAGGACCATCCGGTCCTCTTCTTTATCGGGTCGGGTCAATTCGTGCTTTTTGATCACGCCAGTTTCATAATCCTCACAGGAGGCACAGCCGACCAGTCCGTATTGCGTGCGCTCTCCCATGGTCTGAGCATAAATATAGTAACAGGGTTCAGGATCCTCGATCAGCCAGCCATTTTCCTGGAAATTCCCGAAATTAACAACTGCCTTCTGGTATACCACCTTGTCATGCACATCCGTTCC
>CAYWTT010000320.1:0-5151 GCA_964461245.1 uncultured Prolixibacteraceae bacterium
TCATGTATTATCTGATGCTCTATGTCTCCTTTTTTGCGTTTGATTTTACATCTCATCTTTCTCCTTTTGCCGCCCTCACCACTTTTGTGATGGCCAGTTTCGGAATGGTCGCACCGGTGCAGGGAGGTCTGGGAACCTGGCACTTTATGACCAAGGAATCCCTGGCTTTATACGGGATCAGCAATGAAAACGGGATAATCTTTGCCTTTGTGGCCCACACCACCATGACTTTGCTGCTCATTGTGCTTGGATTGTTATCTATGCTGGCATTGCCTCTTTTCAACCGGAAAAAATGAGAGCGACCACAGGGAAGATATCCGTTGAATTTTTCATTGCCCGAAGGCTTTTTCGTGAAAAAGAAAACCGGCACCACCTTTCCCGGAAGATCATTCGTATCGCAGTGGCCGGCATCTCCCTGGGGATCATGCTGATGTTGCTTTCAGTGACCATTGTCACCGGCTTTAAAAAAGAGATCAGCGATAAGGTGGTAGGATTTGGCTCCCACATTCAGGTGGTTAATTATGATTCCAATCTGTCGTTTGAAACAGCGCCGGTCAATAGCGTTCAGCCGTTTTTACCCCGTCTGAGCACAATGGATAACATCGGGTCGGTCCATGTGTTTGCCACCAAACCCGGAATAATCAAAACCGGGGAAAATATTCAGGGAGTTGTATTGAAGGGGGTAGACGCTGCTTACGACTGGAGCTTTTTCAGAAAGCACCTCATCCAGGGTACCCTCCCTGACCTGAAAGGAGAGAGATCACCTGAGGTCCTGATTTCGGAGAACCTCTGCTCGATGCTTTTTTTAAAACAAGGCGACCCCCTTTACCTGTTTTTCATCAATGAGAATGAAAAAACACCCAGGATCAGGCAATTCCGGATTTCGGGAATTTACCGGACCAATCTCCAGGAATTCGATGATATCTATATTTTGGGAGATCTCCGTCAGATTCAGCACATCAACAACTGGGATTCAACACAGGTAAGCGGATTTGAGATAAAGTTGAAAGATTTCAGGAAACTTGATGAGAGTTTCAATCAGATTACCGGCCAGGTTATCAGTTATAACCGGGAACCGGGATCGACTCTCCACACCCTGACCATCCGGCAGAAATATCCCCAGATTTTTGACTGGCTGACCATTCTCGATATGAATGTGTGGGTGATCCTTACACTGATGGTTCTGGTGTCCGGCTTTAATATGGTTTCAGCTTTGCTGGTGCTTATCCTGGAGCGCAGCCGGATGATAGGTACCCTGAAGGCACTGGGAAGTCAGAATAAAACCATCCGGAAGATTTTCCTGTATCTCTCCGGGTTCCTCATTTCCAGGGGCTTGTTCTGGGGGAACCTTGCAGGCCTTGTGCTTATTTTCATCCAGAAGTATTTCCGGTTGATCCGGCTTGATGCCACTTCTTACTATATGGACTATGTTCCCGTTCATCCCAACCTCTGGCACATCCTGCTGCTCAATGCCGGAGCCATGCTGATCACCCTTTTGATGATGCTTGTTCCCGGGTATTTCATCAGCAGGATCTCTCCTGACAAAACCCTGCGGTTTGATTAAAGGTTTTCCTTATTGTTGACGAAAGCCGGAAAGATGGAAAATTGGGTAAGTGTGATTAAACGTGCGTTAAGTGGTGAACTACCCGGCAGAAAATCGCATCTCAAAATGCTGCCCACAGGCCGGGCAATGGTTTTACCCGGAGACAAGACGGAGGTGAAGAAAAGTGGAGTATTGATTGTGATATTTCCTGAAGAGGATGAGCTCTATTGCTGCCTGATCAAACGGCAGTCCCATCTGAAAAATCATGCCGGACAGGTGGGATTTCCAGGTGGAAGAATGGAAAAATGGGATGAAGATGAACTTAAGGCAGCTATCCGCGAAGCAGAGGAAGAGATCGGGATCGTCAGGGAAAAGATAGTTCCCCTGGGGGCCTTATCCCCGCTTTATGTTGCCGTCAGCGGTTTCCTGCTCTATCCTTTTGTTGCCTGGAGTCCCTCCATGCCGGAATTTGCCTTAAATCACTGGGAGGTGAAAAAGTTGCTGCTATTTCCTGTTCTCAGTTATCTGAGAGAGAGAAGAACATCGGTCCAAAAAGTAGAGACCGTCACCGGATGGTTGCATGCACCGGGCATTCCTTTTAAGGAGGAATTTATCTGGGGAGCCACTGCCATGATCCTGACCGAGTTTTTCGATGTTTTGGAATGTTCACTCAGTAAGGAGCATATGCCGTGAGGTTGTTGTAATGCCGCAGTACAGTCCTGACAAACTCAAATGTTTCCTCACCCTTGCTGTAACCTGAACGGACCACCGGATCGGAATAGAATATTCGCCGTGATTTATTCCGGATAAAATAATCCACATTGTCATCCCAGACGGATGGGTTTTTCCCGTATTTAACGGCCAGCCTGCGGGCATCCGCCACATGGCTCAATCCGGCGTTGTATGCGGCCAGCACGAACTTGATCCGTTCATCCGGATCAGGGATTTCAAGGGTAAGCTGATCGTTGAGCCAATTCATCAGAGCGATACCGCCTTTGATATTTTGGGCCGGATCAAGAATGTCATTTAATCTGAACCGCCTTGCGGTTTCCGGCATCAACTGCATCAACCCCACCGCGCCAGCCAGGGACCCTGCCCGCGGATTAAAGCGGGATTCCCTGTAAATGATGGCGGTAACCAACCTCCAGTCCCATCCGCCATTTTTTGACTCCTGCCGGATCATCTCACCATATCGCGAAATGCCCTCATTCAGGCTGCGGAAAACCTCTTTTTCTTCTTGTACATGAAATCTTTCCAGATTCAGATATCCGTCAAAACCACCGGGGGTGTTGTTGCTTCTGATCCGTTCGATGCACGTCGGGAAGAGCAAAATCCACATTGTCAGCAGGAGATAATTCCTGTATCTTACTATCATTCAAATCAAATTAGTTAATAAAAAATGGGGTTAATCATAAAAAGACCACGCTACGCCCAATCTGAAAGTCGCCCTGTTCATCGGATAATGCAACGCCGTAAAGTAATTTTTGTTCAGTGCCAATGAGCCTACGTTCATATACTGGAAGAAAACTCTGGTCCTCTTCAGCTTCAGGTTGGCAAAAAGATCGGCATAAGGAAAGTTGCCCAGTTTCTTTTTGTTCTGAAGATGAAAGAATCCGGTCACCGGATTGTATGCATCGGCATAATAAGCTGTATTGTACCTTGTATCTGCGCCCATCTGGACATAAAGTACCCTGGAAACCACCATCTGATAGCTGATGGTCAGACGGGCTGAGAATTCAGGAAGATGAATATATTTTGGAGTAGAAGCTTTTTGCCAGAGCGTCTGAGCAAGCACATTGAAATTACCCAGTTTGAACTCCTTATTGAGGAATGCGGATAAAACCAACAGCTCGTTTTTGGTCTGCGCAGGAATTCCCAGGGTGTCGTGATAAATAAAATTGTTATAAAGGGAATAACGGGCTCCCGCTTCAAGGTCCCGGGCAGGGGAAGCCAAAGTAAAAGATGCTTTCATGATCTGTTCATTCACGAAATCATTGTTCCATTTGATCCGGTTGGAAAAGTACTTCTGCTGGAAATAGTCCGGGGTGCGGTTCCACAGGTTTCCTTCAATCCGGATACAGGAAAGGGAGTCTTTCAGCAGCCCCACGGGTTTTGATACCGTGCCGTTGAGTTCGGTTTGCCCCGCCTTGATGCCCGTCACGTATTGCTTTCCATCAAAATACCAGGTCCAGAATTTTCCGGTTTCCCGGAAGATCCCTGCCCCCAGAAACACATTGGAATAACTCCGGTTGTACCACCGGGGAGCCGGGCCTGTATATACATTGTCCTTATAATTGCCCGGGTGGAAGGGGAAAACCGGTTGGGAGTATCCCGGTGCTGCGAATGATGCTTTCACGGATTCCACACCTGCAAAGGCCCTTTTACCGAAACTGTATTTTTTTTGCGGAGATTCATAAAATTTCAGCTGAAACAGGTTCGTTACCGAATTAAATCGTACCGAGTCATGGGAATATTTCTGATTCAGATAGGCATTGGAAAAATAAGAGCTGTTGTCTTCATCTTCCCCTTCACTGAAAAGTCTCAGATTTCTGGACATAACAAAAGAATAAAGCAGGCCGGCCACCGGTTTGAATTGTTCTTCCCCTTCATTTTCCGCCTCTTTGGTAACGCCCAGTTTATATTCAACATTGGCAAACAGATAACTGTTTTTAAAGGATGAAGTGGCATCAGTCAGCCGCATGACCACCCACTCCGGATCCACTGAAGCAAGGTCGTTGTCATTGGCCATTCCGCCGCTCTCCTCATTGAAAATACGGTTAAAGATAAAACCGCCGTAAATATTGATTTTTTCGGTAGTATATCCAGAATAGAGGGATATGAAATGATTTTTATTCTCCTGGTAATTATATTGTCCCTGCGACTTAGCCTGGTCATAACGGAGGGTAATATTCAGGTCGGGAGTGATATTCTGTGAATGGGTGATATTAAGCCTTGTTTCGTTGCTCCTGTTTTTATTCTCGCTCTGACTGTAATCGATAAGGGTATAAGGGGTTGTTGTATTGAAATACCTGATTTGGGAAGGGGTGAGGAAATAGTTGTCATGGGTTCTGAATAGATAAAATTCGGTATTGTAGTTCCTTTTTGAGAAATCGTTGTCGAGGTATGAACCACCGTAATTACCTGTGAAGGTAGAAGTAATTGTATTTTTCAACACCGGGTGGTAATTGTGGTAGTATTTCAGCAGGGTGTCTATTTTTACCGAATCGAGGAAGGCTCCCGAATCATTTAATTTCCAGGAGATCACATGCACTGGCACATTTTTTTCTTTTTCTTTGGGTTTATCCTGGTCAGGTCCCCCCACTTCCGAATTCATGCGTGGTCTTACCTGTCCGGCCGACAGGAAGGATATCAGGCAAAAGCATATGAACACAATTTTATTCAAACTGCAAGGACAGATTTTAAATACGCATCGACAAAAATAAGAAATCAAAGAGCAGGTCAGTTAATGTAAAGTGCTTTTTTCTAATATATTAACAAGTTTAAACATAAGATTAACATTAGTTGAGCGACTTTCAAGGAGAGGAAAGGGAGGATAAGGCAAAAAAAAACTCCGGCTCAAGGAAGAACCGGAGTTAAGTAAGGATGGC
>CAYWTT010000321.1:0-5150 GCA_964461245.1 uncultured Prolixibacteraceae bacterium
GGATAATTCCGCATATCCCCCGGGAACTTATGGGACAGGAGCTCGAGATCAGCAATCTGAAGATACCTTCTCCTTACGACCTGTATCTTGATCTGAGAATCCTACAGAAACAAGAAGGCAAGGCAGTGATCATGATAAAATTAAACGGAAAATTGCCTGAGGAAATGCTGGAAATCGGCCTTCCTGTACACGACATCAAAAAAATCTCGATTAAAAATAGTGAAGGAAAGATTCTTCAACCCTTGAAAACGATTGACGGATTAAAAAACATTGCGGTCACCCGCCTGAACATGGATAATTCATTTGAAATATCTTTTGATTATTGAATATTTAAAATCAATTATAAAAAGAATCATGGCCTCTTCTTATTTCCGAAAATGCTTGTGGATAAGTATTGACAATATCTATCTTTGGTTTGGCCGATTATAATTTGGATCATCCCTTATGAAGATATCTTCGATTTTAAAAACCATTGTCTTTATTTCATTCCCATTGTGGAGTTTAGCCCAACATTTGCCGATTGACCTCGATCCGGCTGAATTTAAGAATCCTCCCTCATCCGTCCGGGTCCATACCTGGTGGCACTGGCTTGACGGCAGGATTACCCGCGAAGGGATCACAAAAGATCTCGAATCCATGAAGCAGCAGGGGATAACTCAGGCTACCATTCTGAATGCCGCCATGGGAGTAGGAAGGGAACTGGAAATCAGCCCGGTCATATTCAATTCTCCGGAGTGGTATGAGTTGTTCCGGTGGAGTCTGCAAGAGGCGAACAGACTCGGGATCACCATCGGAATACACAATTGCGACGGATGGAGCGAAAGTGGCGGACCATGGATTACTCCTGCCATGTCGATGAAGAAGTTCGTATTTGCCAAAACGCTTATCCGCGGAGGACAGCACTCAGTCAGTCTTCCTCAGCCACCATCACTGGCCGGATATTACCGGGATGTGGCCATACTCGCTTTTCCTGCAGGGGAAACCCTCAATGCTGATCGGTCACCTTACCGGATCACCGTTAACGATACCCTCAACGGTTCACCCCTGACTGATGGGAATCCGGAAAGCATGATGGAAATCCGGAAAGACTGCTGCGTGAAAATTGATTTCGGGGATGAGACTGTCCGGTCCCGAATTGCCCTGATGCACAACTTCAAAGGAGCCTTTTATTTTCCCGGCCCCAAAAAAATCCAGTATACTTTGTCGGCTTCCAAAGACGGCATACATTATGATAAGGTGGCTATCCTGGAGACCCATCTTTTCTATGTAATGGAGACGCTGGATTTCCCACCCGCCAAAGCCAGGTATTTTAAAATCGAGGTAAGCAACATTTTCAACCTGAGGCCGTGGCATCGTGCTGCTCTTGCGGAACTTGAACTGCTGGACGGCAACGGGCAGCCAGTTTGGAATCCCACCGTGGCTTATCCTCTGGAAAAAAGCGGTTGCGCACGGATACTGGATCAGAATGTGTTATACCGGGTAAATGAAGATATTCCTGAGGGCAGGATCATCCGGAGAAATTCGTTGATCGACCTGACCGGAAAGCTGGATATGACCGGCACGCTCCATTGGGATATTCCGGAAGGGAACTGGTATGTAATCCGTTTCGGTTATACCACCACCGGAGCTGAAAACGGCCCTGCCACCAGTGAAGGCCGGGGACTGGAATGTGACAAAATGGATACTTCCGCAGTCAATCTCCATTTTGACATGTTTCCACGGAAACTTATCGGGCATGCTGGTCAATTCAAAGGCAATACCTTCAAATTCTTATTGATCGACAGCTGGGAAAGGGGATACCAGACTTGGACCCAGAATATGCCTACAGAATTTAAGTGCCGCCGCGGATATTCCCTAACCGGCTGGATCCCTGTTCTGTGTGGGGAAACCGTGGAAAGCCGGGAACAATCGGAAGGATTCTTGTACGATTTCCGCAAGACCTTGGGAGAATTGATAGAACAGAACTATTACAGGCATTTCAGGGATTTGTGTCACCGGAATGGACTCGAACTGCATGGCGAGGTCATCTATGGCGATACAGGACCTTTCCCGCCACTGGATGTGCTTAAAGCAAACAGTTATATGGATATGCCCATGTACGAATTCTGGTCGGAACAAAACGAACTCAGCCTGGTGGATTATAAACCTTCCTCTGTGCGTATGGAAAATCTGCCTGTGTATACCTCCCTCTTTTACAATGCGCCGGTAATCGGGGCAGAAGCTTACACCGGATATGCCCATTACAGCGAATCACCTTCCGACCTAAAGCTGTTCGGTGATAAAGCTTACTGTTCGGGTATTAACCAGATGATCCTCCACAGTTATGTGCACCAGCCTGTGGATCGGGAACCCGGACTTACACTTGGGCAGCATGGATCTCATTTTAACAGGAACAATCCTCCCTGGCAGCACGCAAAAGGATGGATCGACTACCAGTCGAGAATCCAGTACATCCTTCAACAAGGTAAGATGTCAGCCTCCGTCCTCTATTATCTGGGCGATCAGGTTCCCCAATTCCTGTTCAATAAGACCATCCGCGAACTTCCCGAAGGGTATCAGTCTGTCCCCTGTAATTTTGATGTTTTGCAGAAATTGTCCGTCAGGAATGGTAAACTGGTCTATTCAGATGGTCAGAAATTTCAGATCCTTGTTTTGCCGGACCATGAGGTTATGGAATATTCCACTCTGCGAAAAATCGCCGGACTGGTCCGTGACGGAGCTGTGGTCTATGGACGGAAACCACTTCATATGTTTTCCCTGACAGGAACGGGAAGTAAAAAGGAATTCATGGCTCTTTCGGCAAAAGTGTGGAAGGGATTCGGTAAGAGCGAAATATCACAGAACAGGTACGGCAAAGGAGTGGTCATCTGGAATAAACCCATTGCCGATGTGTTGGCTGAATCCAGGATTGTTCCGGATTTCACCACCCATCAGTCAGATTCGTTGAACCTGATGTTTCTGCGGAAACAAACCGCAGATTGCGATATCTTCTTCTTAGTCAACCAGCAGGATACGTCTCTTGCACGGGAGTGCACATTCCGTACAGGAAGGGGCAGGGGTGAAATCTGGGATCCATTGACCGGTGAAGTCAGAAAGATAGGGAATTATACGGTCAGGGAGGAACAGGTGACCATTCCCGTTACCCTGAAACCCAGGGAATCCTTGTTTTTTATATTCAGGGACGGTGATTCTAAGGATATACTTGCCACTTGGAGGCAAAAGACTCCTGAAGTCCTGGAGTTAACCGATTTCAGGGGGAGAGTGATTTTTTATCCTGTAAATTCCGAAAAGTCAGATTCGGTTGAATTTTCCCGGTTCAGGTCATTTACTGAATTCACAGAACCGGAAGTGAAGTATTTTTCCGGGACAGCGGTTTACCGGATCGATTTTGACCTTCCCGTAAACTTTTCAAAACCGGGTGATATGGTTTTTCTGAATGTGGGCAAGCTGGATGCCACAGCGGAAATAATCCTGAATAACCAACCCCTTGGAACCGTATGGATGCCCAATACCCTGATCCAGACCGGAAATCTCCTGAGAGAAAAGAACCACCTGGAGATAGTGGTCGGAACCACCTGCCGCAACCGGATCATCGGTGACCTATGCCGGGACGGAACCCTGAAATCCCTGTGGACTTCAGCTCCGGTTAACAATTTCCTGAATAAAGAATCCCCGCTGAAACCTTCCGGGATTTTGGGACCTGTGCAATTGATCAAATATTAAAAACAGAATACTGAAGCAGTAAAAAGATACCCCGCGCCGGAAAGTTTGGTCCGGCGGCGGGTGGGATGGAACGGATTGTCAGGCTATATCAATGGTTGCAATTGTGCCCGTGTTCATGATGGTGCTCATGATGCTGACAGCTTTCACCACTGTCGGCCAGGTTACCGGAGAGGTAATTTCTGACTGCCTCTGTGGCATTTCCGCTGCAACCCCTTATGACATCAATTCCATGTGCATTCAACACGTTAATGGCGCCGTTTCCGATACCTCCTGCCAGCATGACGGTTACTCCCCGGGAGGCAAGCGTGGCAGAAATGTCCGATTTGCAGCCGCATCCTTGCGTGGAGGGAAGGGTATCCACATTCAGAATTTCATTGGATTCGGAGAGGGTATAAATACTGTACATCTCGCAATGACCGAAATGATTGTCAATCTGGTTACTATGAGTAACTGGTAATGCAATTTTTCTCATATCTTATTGTTGATTTAAATATTCCGGGTTTAAACTGATTAACTCTTCGGGGCCGAACCGCCGGCATCCTTCACAGCGCACATGGTTTTCCATTCCTTCAATCAGGCGGAAACACTTTTTACATTTATACCAATCCTTGTCAAACTGTATGTTTCCTCCTTTGATGTAAATGGTCTTCCCTTCCACAAATGCCAGGGTGATCTTCTGAAGCGCTTTATTATAAATCCGGGTGAGGGTGGGGCGGGAAACCTCCATCATTTCTGCTGCTTCATCCTGAGATAAGTTGTCGTAATTTACCAACTTCAGACTCTCATATTCATCAAGATGCATGATTACGGATTCCTTTTCACATGAAGCTATTCCAAAAGGTTTGAATCCATGCATCTTGGGGGGATCACAAACTTTCCTGCTTTTCTCCGGTCGTGCCATATTGCGTTTTCTGATGGTATTTTTTAATATCCCGAAAGATAAGATATATAAAGAAAACTCCGGACAAGCACAGGATGATTTTCCCAATGTAGCAGTAAACATTGCAGGTGAAATTTTCGCCAAACCCCATAAGACAACCGGTACAACCCAGAATGGCCATGAACAGGTAATCAATAAATACGAAAAGCGGCAAAATCACCAGAAATTTGAAAAGAAGCCTTGTTTTCATTGTATACGATTGTTAATGCAAAAATAATGAACCTGCGCTAATAAACCAAATTATAAGACATTTTTTATTATCCTGCGTTCATAAATAGCAGATTGCTTTTGATCAGTCTGGGATCAGTTTAAACTAATTAAATGATATCCATGCAGATATTACTTTTTTTTCTTATAATAGCAGATCTGGAATTTAACCGACATGGGTATGAGCACATTATTGCTTTCGTCATTGGTAATTATCAGCATATTAGTTGTTATAATTCTTACTTCCACCTTAAAACTGAATGCTTTCATTTCTCTTTTT
>CAYWTT010000322.1:0-5146 GCA_964461245.1 uncultured Prolixibacteraceae bacterium
ACAAGGCTCAGATTCCCGAAGGTTTTACGCTCGATCAAATGGAAGGAGCCTGTCCTGGCGCCACCGGTGAAGTAAAGCTGATTTATTTTCCGTTTCAGAAGCAGGAGCAGAAAGTAGAAACCGCATGGGTTGGTGTTGAACCGGAGAAAAACTTTATCCGCCAGTGGAAACTTCAGGATCTCACTCCCGGAACCAAATACATTGTTGAACTTTATGCGCGAAGATCTTCCGGTGCCCAGGTTTCCGACAGTATCAAAGGTGCTTTTGTCACTCCTCCGGATACAGATGTTTCAAAAGACCTGGAATTTTGTATTGTCACCTGCCACGATTATCCCCGGCGCGATGATCAGGCAAACGGGCACAAAATTTACCCGGTTATGCTTCGCATGTTTCCCGATTTTTATGTGCATACCGGCGATGTGGAATACTACGATAAACCCGGTCCGTATGCGCTTACCGAAGAGTTGATGCGCTTTAAATGGGACCGCCTGTTTGCGTTACCTTTCCAGCGTACATTTTTTACGCAGGTAACGACCTATTTTATGAAAGATGATCACGATGCCCTGACCAATGATGCTTGGCCGGGCATGAGCTACGGCACGGTTTCATTTGAACGCGGACTTGAGATTTTCGATAAGGAGCAGTTTCCATCCAACGATAAACCATACAAGACAGTTCGCTGGGGGAAAGACCTTCAGATATGGATGGTGGAAGGTCGCAATTACCGTAGCCCGAACAATATGGAAGACGGACCGGACAAAACCATCCTGGGAAAAGAGCAGAAGGAATGGTTATTCAGAACCCTAAAAGAATCGGACGCTACTTTCAAAATACTGATTTTCCCGGGACCGGTGCTGGGGCCCGATCGCAAAAGTAAAAAGGACAATCATGCCAATTCTGTATTTAAACGCGAAGGCGATGAAATCCGTTTATTCCTGAATCAGTTTGATAATTTGTACATCTGTAACGGAGACAGGCACTGGCAATACGTCACTCATCCCGAAGGCACCAATTTGTGGGAATTTGGCTGCGGCCCAGGCTCTGATTCCCATGCCGAAGGATGGCCTCCTGATGACAAACGGCCTGAACACCGTTTTCTGCGTGTTAAAGGGGGATTTCTTAAAGGTAGTGTGTCATACCGAGACAGCCTGTCAATTCTTACTTTTCAGCATTTTGATGTGGACGGAAATATAGTGCATGAAGAAATCTTCCAGTCGGAATAATGTGCGTACTGATTTATTCAACCGGATATTAAAAACAGATTGATCCATGAGGTGTTTTTTTAACTTTTTCTCTTTGCATTGTTGGCAAGTATTTTTTTTATTCCTTCTGGTTCCTGATGCCGGATTTACCTTACCTATCGGTAAATCGCCTCTGGTACAGGATATCGAGACTATTATTTACAATCCATCGTTTGCTGTAATACCTAATCGTACTTTCAGCGCGAATGACTATGGCGCAGTTGGCGATGGCACGACCCTAAATACGAGATTTATTCAATCTGCGCTGGATGCTGCATCCGAAGCAGGCGGAGGGATTGTTTCCTTTCTGCCGGGAATTTATGTTACAGGGGCAATCTTCGTACGTTCCAACATTGAGCTTAAAATCAACAAAGGAGTGATAATCCTGGCCGTTCAGGATGATAGCGGCTATCCCCGTCTGCCCACACGCATTGCAGGGATAGAAACAGACTGGCTGGCCGCATTGATCAATGTTTACGAAGAAGAGAATGTCCGCATCACCGGCCATGGTGTCATTGACGGGAATGGCGAATATTGGTGGCGAAAATTCTGGGGCGAGGATCAACAGGGAGGAATGATGGGAGAATATAAAAAACGAGGGATCCGCTGGGCGGTTGATTACGATTGTGAACGTGTTCGCCCCATCGTCATCTGGAAATCAACAAATGTGTTGCTGAAGGATGTAACAATCAAACGGGCGGGTTTTTGGAATGTTTCCCTGATATACAGTGATAAGGTGCATGTTGACGGCCTAGTCATTCGTAGCAACACCGGACTGGGGCTTTCCGGTGTCGGACCAAGCTCTGACGGAATCAATACGGATTCTTCACGTAATATTCTGGTGGAAAACTGTGATATTGACTGTAACGACGATAATCTCTGTGTGAAATCAGGCAGAGATGCCGACGGGTTGCGTGTTGGTCGCCCAGCTGAGCGGATTGTTTATCGCGACTGCATTACCCGTTCCGGTCATGGCCTTTTTACACTTGGTAGCGAAACATCGGGTGGGATACGCGATATTGAGGTTTATAACTTAGTAGCAAAGGGTACTTCTACTGGCATACGGTTTAAATCGGCAAAGGTGCGTGGCGGCCTGATTGAAAATATCCGCTTTCACCATATTCAAATGGAAAACGTGAAGAATCCTTTTCGTTTTGATCTGAACTGGTTTCCTGAATATAGTTATCCAAAGATCCCAGACGATATCCCCCAAGAGGAAATTACCGACCGTTGGCGTCTGCTGACACAGAAGGTAGAGCCACCGGAAATTGGCATTCCCGAGTTCCGCAACATTTTTATTTCCGACATCACGGTAAAAAACAGTATTGTGGGTATTTTCTGTATCGCTTTTGAAGAAAAATTCATACACAATGTGATGTGGGAGAATGTTATAATCGAAGCACAAAAACCGGGGAAACTGGTATATGCCAGAGATTGGATGATGAAAAATGTAATACTGCGCACGCCGGATGGAAAAAACATAGAAGCGGAGCATTGTATTGGAGTTGAACTCCCTGTTGTGCAGTCACTCGATAATGCTTCCAATCCAGTTAACTTACCTTAAATAATTTATGCAATGAAAACATCGCAAATTCTTTTGGCTACTGGTGTAATTTCTTCCGGTCTATGCCTTCCTTTTCAAACTGAAGGAAAGCCTGTCCAAAGTAAAAAGCCCAACATCATTTATATTCTGGCAGACGATTTGGGCTATGGAGACGTTTCAACATATAACCCGGACAGCAAAATTTCGACACCCAACTTCGACCGCTTAGCCATGGAGGGAATTTGTTTTACCGATGCTCATTCGCCGTCGGCAGTTTGTACCCCCACTCGCTATGGTATTCTTACAGGTCGTTATTCGTGGCGAAGCCCGCTCAAATCGGGAGTTTTAAATGGGTACAGTCAGCCGCTGATTGAAAAAGACCGTACTACCGTAGCCTCGTTTCTGAAACGGAATGGTTACCATACCGGTATTGTTGGGAAATGGCACCTCGGCCTTGGCTGGGTTCAAAAACCGGGAAGCGTCAATGAATTGTCCCAAACCGGATCTCCTAAAGTCAAAATTATCAATCCGGAAACAATCGATTTCTCCCAACCTCCGACTGACGGGCCGATGAATCATGGCTTCGATTATTCGTATATTCTTCCGGCTTCGCTGGATATGCCTCCCTACTGTTTTCTCGAAAATAATAAATTAACTGCGTCGCTTATCAGGCAAACTCCTGGTAACAACCCGGATAACGCTACAACCGGACCTTTCTGGAGGGAAGGATTGATGGCCGAAGGTTTTGCTTTTGAGCAGGTGACGCCAACATTTACACAGAAAGCCGTTTTATTTATCCGGGAACAGGCATCATTGGGAAAGCCTTTCTTTCTCTATCTGCCTTTCCCGTCGCCGCATACGCCTTGGCTACCGTTGCCCGGATACAATGGGACATCGAAAGCAGGTCCGTATGGCGACTTCGTTCAGATGCTTGATGCGCATGTTGGAGAAATTCTGAAGGCACTGACCGAAACAGGATTAGACGACAACACTATTGTTTTTTTTACCAGCGACAACGGCCCGTTCTGGAAACCTCCGTTTATTGACCAGTTCGGTCACAAGGCTGCTTCAATCTATCGTGGGATGAAGGCTGACGCTTTTGAAGGGGGGCACAGGGTCCCTTTCATCGTTCGCTGGCCCGGAAAGATAAAACCTGGCATCCGCTGTGCCGAGCCAATTACGTTGACCAGCTTGCTGGCAACCTGTGCGGAGCTTATAAATAAAAATTTATCAGAGAATGAAGGGGAGGATAGTTTTAGCATTTTGCCACTACTGCTTGTAAACGGTAAGAAATATAAACGCCCGAAAGCATTGATTCAGCATTCTTCAAAAGGTATTTTCGTTGTCAGACAAGGAGATTGGAAACTAATTCTAGGGTTGGGATCCGGTGGTTTTTCAAAACCTGAAATGGTTAGTCCTGGACCAAATGAAGCTCCGGGGCAGTTATATAATCTAAAAAAAGATCCATCTGAAGTACAGAATTTATATCTACAATTTCCTCAAAAAGTTGAGAAGCTCAAAGCAATCCTTGAGTTATATCAGGAAGCTGAAAGAAGTCGCTAGACTGACAATGTGATTTTTGAGTAAAAAGAACTCCATAAAAACTCCGTCCTCTCACGTTCTTCTGTGTGAATAATTGAATCTACATGTTTTGATGTCTTGCATTTAAAATCTATAAAAATTTTCAAATGATTAAAGTTGTTGTTCTGGAGGAGTTTTAGTGACATATTATTATCGCAAAATACAATATTCTGATAATCAGAATAAATGTAGGTGTGGAGGAAGATATTTGATAGTTTTATTCTTAGTGGTTGTAGTCAGCTTAGCAATTTTTTTTTCAAAATTTGTGTATTCAGGTGTATCCTACTAGCCTCCTGAAAATGTGAAATATGAAAAGAAATATGGTTATCACGATCTGGTCGTTGATACTGTTGAAATCAAATTGGACAGATTTAGTACAATGCTCAAGAATATGGATGATTTTCGAATGGCATCGATTATTTGAATTTAATATAATTGTGGAAATAAAATACCAGAAGAGATAAAACAAAAAAATGAAGATTTACTCTCCAAATTTTGTTATTGGTGGGACGAATTTGGTGGAAACTCAATGTGCTATTTGAGCGGAAACCATCAAATGTCTTTTGACCAGAGGAATATCTAGTTGATCAATTCTTATTCGAAAAAATTATTCAGAAATAGTGGTCTGACCGGAAAATAATATCAGGAGAAAGTCCGGAAAAGAATTTTTTCTTGGCTCGAAATGCGCTGATATTATGGTTTTACAGCCTCTTTTTTTGCACCCGGCTGGTTTTCGGCGCATCCGGAGGCGGTTATTTATATCTTTGTTTCGGAACATCTT
>CAYWTT010000323.1:0-5123 GCA_964461245.1 uncultured Prolixibacteraceae bacterium
GTCCATGGCAAATTTCAGCACAGGAAGGTAACTTTTCTGTAAAATCCCCATCAGCCATTGCGAGAGATTCCTTTTTTCCTTCCTCGGAGCCGGTTTCAGAAACAGGGACGATAACACAGGCACCCAGGTCAGGCAGAAGAACATCGCTCCCAGGAGGGCGAAACAGAAAGCCAGGGCCATCGGCCTGAACATTTTTCCTTCCACGCCGGAGAGTGATAGCACGGGAATGAAAACAATCATGATGATGATTTGTCCGAAGACAGCTGACTTGAGCATTTTTACGCTGCTGTCGTAAGTGATTCTGTCGGTTTCATCCTGTCTTTCATCCCGTGACAGCGCTATGATCGACGCACCTTTAGCAGCGATCCTGAAGGCAATGAACTCCACGATAATGACGGCTCCGTCGATGATGATCCCGAAGTCGATGGCTCCCAGACTCATGAGGTTGGCATCAATTCCGAAAATATACATCAGCGAAATGCCGAACAGGAGGCACAGCGGGATCACTGAAGCCACCACCATTCCCGAACGGAAATCGCCAATCAGCAGGATGACAATGAAAGCCACGATCAGGAAGCCAAGGATCAGGTTTTCAGCCACTGTTTTGGTGGTCTTGGCGATAAGGAAGCTGCGTTCCAGGACAGGGTTGATAAAAACCCCTTCAGGCAGGGTCTTCTGAATCTCCGCCACCCGTTTTTTCAGGTCTTTGATGACCTGTTTCGAATTGGCATTTTTCAGCATCATCACCTGTCCCAGTACTTTTTCTCCTTCCCCGTTGCCTGTAATCGCCCCGAAACGGGTTGCATGGCCAAATCCCACCCGGGCAATGTCCCTGACCAGAATGGGGACTCCCCCGCGGTTAGTCACCACCATGTTCTCCACATCCGCGATCGAACCGGCAAGACCCTCTCCCCGGATGAAATAGCTCTGGTTGTTCTTTTCTATGTATCCTCCCCCAGCCACTTGGTTGTTATTCTCCAGGGCGGCAAAAACGTCTCCGATGGTCAGCCCGGAGGCCTGCAAACGTTCAGGATCAATGGCTACTTCGTACTGTTTGAGAAAACCTCCCCAGGTATTCACTTCCACTACCCCCGGGATCCCCGATAACTGGCGCTTGACCTGCCAGTCCTGAATGGTCCGCAGGTCCATTGGTGAATAGAGGGAATCATAACCCGGTTTGGTATCGAGAAGGTACTGATATATCTCTCCCAGTCCGGTGCTGATGGGACCCATTTCCGGTACGCCGAATCCTTCGGGAATTCGTTCTGCAGCTGCCTTGATCTTTTCAGCGATCAGCTGACGGGGAAGATAAGTCCCCAGTTTTTCTTCAAAAACAATGGTCACCACCGACAATCCGAACTTGGAAACAGAACGGATCTCCTTAACCCCTGGTAAATTGGCCATTTCCAGTTCAACAGGGTATGTGATGAACTGCTCCACATCCAGGGTGGAAAGATTGCGGCTGGTAGTAATTACCTGCACCTGGTTGTTCGTAATGTCGGGAACAGCTCCGATGGGGATCCGCGTCAGCGAGAAAAGTCCGAATCCCACAATCGTCCCGGTGAAAAGAAGAACCATCAGCTTGTTCCTGATACTGAATCCGATAATGTATTCCAACATGGGCTTTTATTTTCAGTCTGGATGAAAAGGACCTTTAAAATTAAAAAATATGTCCATTCATCCGCATTTTTGAACTTTTTATCGTTTTCTGACTTATTACTGACAAGGGAGATTAAAATCCATGAGAAAGATTGTATTGCTTTTACTAACCATTATTGCCATTGTCATGACCGCTGAAGCCCAGGATAAAGAATACCGGAAGCTGAATGCTTCCGAGGAGTATGTGATTCTCAGGAAAGGTACGGAGCCTCCTTTTTCCGGAGAATATTGCCATACCAGGGAGAAAGGAACTTATCACTGCAAACAGTGCAATTCTCCGCTCTACAGGTCGTCCGACAAGTTTGATTCAGGTTGCGGATGGCCCAGTTTTGATGACGAAATCAAGGGCGCTGTACTTAAAATCCCCGATGCCGATGGTCATCGTACAGAGATCGTATGTGCCGTTTGCAGAGGCCATCTGGGCCATGTATTTTATGGGGAAGGATTTACGCTTAAAAACACCCGGCACTGTGTCAATTCGGTCTCCATGGTGTTCGTGCCGGATAAGGAGAAGCCCTGAAGTCAGCCTCCCTTGAGTTCCTGTCCGATGAAGGAAAACCTGTCGAGCAGCCATTGTGGTGTTCGCATGGCTTTTCCCGTTTGTGGATTGGTGGAGATGAGTTCCACTTCACCCTGGTTGATTAATTCACCTGCCTCATTGAAAATCTCGGTTTTGATTTTGAAGCGTACAAGCGGCATCTCTTTTATGGAAGAGCGGATGGTGAGCAGATCGTCGTAATAGGCAGGTTTCAGATAGTTGATATGCATATTCCTGACAGGCCAGACTATGCCTGCTTCCTCAATCTGGCGATAAGTGATTCCGTATGCCCGCAAGAGCTCATTTCTGCCGATCTCATAAAACCGGGGATAGGTGCCATAATAGACTACTCCCATTTTGTCGGTATCTCCGTAGATTACCCTGACTTTTGTTTCGTGTACGATCATTTTGAAAAATTAAAAAATTCCTGATTTCCGGTTCGATTTTGACTCATTTGGTGACTTGTCTCTGATTTGGGTATCATTTAAATGGCGAATCAGGTTCTTTAGCCATATGGTTATACGCCAGCTTATCGAGGAGGGAAGGCCACCATTTTCCAAGGAAGACCGTCAGCTTGCCCTCGGCAAAAGTGAGGACCAGCGATCTTTTCCGCTTTTTTACGGCTTTGAAAATGTAGTTGGCACAGGTTTCCGCGCTCATCATTTTACTCTCGTCGCGTGGTGTTTCTCCCTGCTGCCTGCCCTGTGCGTTCAAGGCTGAAAGCCTTACTTCACTTGACGTAAATCCGGGGGCCACCACCAGCACATGCAATCCCTTTTTGATATTCTCAATCCGGAGGGTATCCAGAAATCCGCGTACGGCAAATTTGGAGGCAGCATAGCCGGTTCTTCCGGGCAATCCTACATGCCCTGCCACTGATATAATTCCGGCCACGGTTCCCTTCGACTCAAGCAGCCAGGGAAGGGCATATTTGGTGCAATACACCGTTCCCCAGAAATTCACATCCATAAGCCGGTGAAGCACCTCCAGATCCACCTCTTCGAAGAGGGCACGCATGGAAATACCCGCATTGTTCACCAGGACATCAATCCTTCCGTACCGTTCCACCGCCCGGTCGATCAGCCTCCTGCAATCCTCTTCTTTGGTTACATCTGTCTCTATCGCAACGATTTCCGGACTACCTAGCTCATTTCCAAGACTTTTCAGCTTGTCAATCCTGCGGGCTCCTAAAACCAGGTTGGCTCCTTCAGCATGAAACCGCCGGGCCAGGGCTTCTCCTATCCCCGATGATGCTCCGGTAATGATTACTACTTTCCCTTTCATTGCTTAAATTTCCACAAAACTACATTTTTTCTTCAGCCTTTGCCGTCCAAATCCTGAAAATCGGGAACCAACCCGTTACCGCTTCATTAAGACAATGGTCATATACGGCACAATTCCCATGAAAATGAACCGGTCAGGCTGGGATATTCAGGTAACGGGTTATCTTTGTTCCATAATTGAAAGTCAGGCAACTTTTCAGATATGACGAGTGAATTTTACTTAATGGCAGGCTTTATCCTAGTGATCCTGGCCATCCTCCTTTTTGACCTGCTGGTGGTAGGCCGCAAATCTCATGTGGTCAAACCCAGGGAAGCCCTGATCTGGACCAGTATTTGGGTGTTTCTGGCTTTAATGTTCTATTTTGTGCTTGCCAATTTCGGACACCTCCTCCATAATATCGATTCACCGGAAAGGTTGGCAGAGATCACCCGGATGTACAGTCCTGAACTTCGCTATTCTTCCACCGGTTTTGAAGAGATGCTGAAGGAGTATCAACACTATATGGGCATCAGCTACATTACCGGTTTTGTCATTGAGCAAACCCTGTCGATCGACAATGTTTTTGTGATGCTGATATTACTGGAAGGCTTTGGCGTAGCCCTAAGGAACTATAAAAGGGTGTTGTTCTGGGGAATTCTGGGCGCTATTATCCTGCGCTTCATTTTCATTTTTGCCGGATCGGCACTGGTGCAGAAGTTTGACTGGATATTGCTTATTTTCGGTGCTTTCCTGATCTATCAGAGCATCCATCTGCTTGTTGCCAAAGACCACGGTATGAAGGATCCCCAAACTCACCCGGTGGTCAGGTTCCTCAGCAAACACATCCGACTGTTACCCCATTATGTCGAAGCTAAATTCTGGGTGGTGGAAAGCCGTAAACTCTTTTTCACACCCCTTTTTGTGGTATTGGTAATGATTGAATTTACCGATCTGCTGTTTGCTTTCGACTCAATCCCGGCTGTCTTTGCCGTTACACGCGATCCTTATGTGGTCTTCTTCTCCAATATTTTTGCCATTATCGGTTTGAGATCCCTGTTTTTCTTACTGGCCGGACTTGTAGAAAAATTCAGGTTCCTTAAACATGGCGTGTCCGTTTTGCTTGCTTTTGTCGGTTTCAAACTGTTGTTCCATACCTGGCTGGAAAAGGTCGGATTTGAATCATGGTACTCGTTGTTGATCATCGGAGCAGTGCTCCTTTTCAGTGTGCTCCTGTCGGTTTTATTCCCGGCTAAGGGTAAAATTAGTGATTCAAATCCATCAGTTGGGTGATCATTTTCATCCTTCCCGGGCTCCCTTTTTTCCGGGCTTCCTTTAAAAATGCAAATCCAACGGGAGAATAACATTCCATCCTGTCCCTGTATTCCGGGTCGAAGTGGCCGTCGTTCATCCCTACTGACTGGATAAGCATCAGTTCGATGCTTTGAACTATTACTTTACTGAATATTTCAGAAGTATCTGAATTAAAATATTTTATATCTTCCAGTACTGATCTCCCGAAATGAATGGTTCGGTTTGATAATCCGGTTCTTTTTTCAGGCGAAGCCTGCGTGGAGAAAAGGGTTCTTGTTTCTGATCTGAGATCCTCGGAAATATCCTGCAAGTCATCCAGTAACTGCAGCCATACTCCGAATCCAAAAAAGAA
>CAYWTT010000324.1:0-5121 GCA_964461245.1 uncultured Prolixibacteraceae bacterium
AAAAGGGTTCCGAAGAATTTCCGCCGGACCTCATCAACCCCTGCAAGGTCAAACTTCAGATTATCCCAGGGCTGAGAATTGGTTATCATATACCACCTCAGGGGATCTGCTCCGTATTCTTCGATGGTGTCAAACGGATCGACGGTATTGTGCAACCGCTTAGACATTTTATTGCCATTCTTATCCAACACCAGTCCGTTGGAAATGATATTCCGGAAGGAGACCGAATCACTGACCATGGTCGATATGGCATGGAGGGTAAAGAACCAGCCGCGTGTTTGGTCGACTCCTTCGGCAATGAAATCGGCAGGAAAGGGAAGTTTCGGTTTATCCGTTTCCCCTATTGCCCTTTCAAAGGGATAGTGCCACTGTGCATATGGCATGGCCCCTGAATCAAACCAGACATCGATCAGGTCGGGTTCCCGGTACATCTTCTGTCCGTTGGAGGAGATCAGGACTATATCGTCGACATACGGTTTATGAAGGTCTATTTTATCGTAATTCTCCCTGGTGTAAATCCCCGGTTCAAATCCGGGGAAGGGATTCTTTTCCATTGCACCGGCCTCAATGGCTCTGGAGATTTCATCCATCAGTTCTTCGACCGAACCGATGCATTTTTCTTCCGTCCCGTCTTCCGTGCGCCAGACAGGCAACGGAGTACCCCAGAAACGGGAGCGGCTCAGGTTCCAGTCAACCAGGTTTTCCAGCCAGTTACCGAACCTTCCGGTACCGGTCGACTTTGGTTTCCAGTTAATGGTGTTGTTCAGGGCGATCAGCCTGTCTTTGACCGCCGTGGTCCGGCTAAACCAGGAATCCAGGGGATAATACAACACCGGCTTGTCGGTTCTCCAGCAGTGCGGATAACTGTGGGTATGCTTTTCAATTTTGAATACCCTGTTCTGCTGCTTGAGCATCAAGGCAATATCCACATCTACCGTGGTTGCATCAGCCGGAAGGGTTTCATCATATTCGTTCTTTACATAACAGCCAGAAAATGGCCCGTAACTTTTTACATGGACCGATTCCTTTACAAAGACCGGATCCATGTTTTCAACCGGAAAGAAACGGCCTTTCCGGTCGACAAGTGGCTGTATCCTGCCATCGGCATCCACGATGGTGAGCGGAGATATCCCATTTTGCCGGGCCACCCGGTCGTCGTCCGCACCAAATGTGGGAGCAATATGAACAATCCCGGTACCATCATCGGTAGTGACAAAATCACCGGTGATTACTCTGAAAGCAGTTCCGGAAGGTCTCACCCAGCCGATCAGCTGTTCATATTCCACGCCGGCGAGCCTTTTACCCGGGTATTCATCCAATATCTTGAAAGGAACCTTTCTGGAACCGCCTTCATATGCACCGAGGTCCATCCCAGCACTGGCCAGGTCAAAATGGGATCCCAGCAATTCCTTTGCCAGAATCAGGGTTGCCGGCTGACCGGAATAGGGATTGAAGGTACGAACTTTCACATAGTTTATGGAAGGCCCCACACAAAGCGCTGTATTGGAGGGTAATGTCCATGGCGTAGTGGTCCAGGCCAGGATAAACAGATCGGTATCAACATTCTCAAAAAGAAACTCAGAAGCCTTGTTCCGGATCACCTTAAACTGGGCCACCACCGTAGTGTCTTTCACATCGCGGTAACACCCCGGCTGGTTAAGCTCGTGTGAACTCAGGCCGGTTCCTGCAGCAGGTGAAAAGGGCTGAATGGTATATCCCTTGTACAGCAATCCCTTGTCATATATCTGGCGAAGGAGCCACCAGAGGGTTTCGATATAGCGGTTGTCGTAGGTGATATAGGGATCATCCAGGTTCACCCAGTAGCCCATCTGGCGGGTAAGCTCCTCCCACTCGCGGGTATATCGCATCACCTCGGTACGGCAGGCTTTGTTGTAATCTTCAACCGATATGGATTTACCGATATCCTCTTTGGTAATGTTCAATGCTTTTTCCACTCCCAGCTCCACAGGCAGTCCATGGGTATCCCAACCAGCCTTCCGGTATACCCGGTAACCCTGCATGGTTTTATAACGGCAGAAAAGATCTTTGATCGCGCGGGCCATTACATGATGAATTCCCGGCATCCCGTTGGCAGAGGGCGGACCTTCATAAAAGACATAGGTGGAATGCCCTTCACGGGTTTGGATACTCTTGTGGAACGTATCGTCAACCTCCCAGCGACGGCGTACCTCCTTGTTTATCTGAGAAAGATCCAACTGCTTATATTCCCTAAATTTCAATGCCATCTGATGACGATTTTTCAGCTACTTTAAAAAATGCACAAATATAGACATTTTAAGGGTACAATGAAATGCAGCGGATATCCGTACTTAAAAACAAGGCTACTTAAGATCAGTATATTAACATTGGGGCAGGAAAGCGGGCCGACCCGTAAAAAAGGCTGTCCTTTGAGAAGACAGCCTTTCCCCGGCAACAGCCAGCCTATTGCTGAATGCCGAATTTGTAAACACAGACTGAGTAATATTCTTCTCCCGGCTCCAGGATAGTAGAGGGAAATTCCGGTTTGTTGGGACTGTCGGGATAATGTTGTGTTTCCAGACAGAAAGCCCCCCTGTAAGGATAGACTTTATTATATTTGCCGGTATCTTTTCCGGCAATGAAATTCCCTCCGTAAAACTGAATCCCGGGTTCATTGGTATAGACCTCCATGGTCCGGCCCGAAGCAGGCTCCACCACGCGTGCGGCAAAAGTCAGCGTGGTATCGGAAGGTGCGGCCAACACAAAGTTATGATCGTATCCCTGTCCGTATTTCAGCTGCTGGTTCTCTTCATTTATTCTTGCACCAATGGCAATGGGTTTACGGAAATCGAAAGGGGTTCCTTCGACCGGCGCTATTTCACCGGTTGGAATCAGCCCGCTGTCGACAGGCGTAATGTAAGCCGCATTGATCTGCATCAGGTGATCGTTGACATCTCCGTTGCCGGCTCCCTTCAGGTTAAAGAATGAGTGATGGGTGAGATTTACCGGTGTGGGTTTATCGGTAGAAGCGGTATATTCAATTTTCAACTCGTTGTCATCAGTCAGTTCGTAAGTCACATTCACCTGAAGATTTCCGGGGTAACCCTCTTCCCCGTCGGGGGAAAGATAGCTGAGCAGAAGAGTGCTTTCATCGCTCTGAACGGCATCCCACACCACATTATGGAACCCCATGGGACCTCCGTGCAGGTGATTGGCCCCGTTATTGACAGCCAGGTGATAAAGGGAATCGTTCAGTGTGAACTCACCTTTGGCGATCCGGTTCCCATAGCGGCCAATCAGGGTTCCGAAATAGCTTTCGTTTGATTTCCTGTACCCATCCAGGGTAGGATATCCCATCACCACATCTTCATATTTGCCGTTTTTGCCGGGAACCCATAAACTGACCACCCTTCCGCCGAAGTTGGTGATCTGGGCTACCATACCCGATGCATTCTTCAAGGTGAAGAGTTCCACTTTCTTACCATTTTGCCCGCCGGCAAATGTGGCAGGATCTATCAGCGACAATTTCTCAGGCGTTTTGGTACAGGCACAGGCCACCAAAAGCAAAGCCACAGATAAATATAGTTTTGTTTTCATAATAACCATTTTCACTGTTTAAACATAACAAATGTAATCATTTGGATGAATGCGGAAGTTCAGACCGGAAGTTTTTAACAACTGTTTTACCGAGAAATGACCTTATAGGGGAGTTACTCCCTTTTTGAGGATGATATTTCCGTATTTGGCGGTTTCACCGGTCATGACCACAGCGAATGCCTTCCTGGTCCTTTCATAGAATTCGAACCGGCCAATGCGGGCGATCGGTGCTGCATCGGGATTTGTTATCCGGATACTCTCCAGATAGGAGGCTTCCACTCTGGGATCGAGCTCATCTCCTTCCACCGGGGCCATCATGATCAACGGGGCATCGACATAGGAATCCAGTTCAAAAAGCGGTAAAATGGCTTTCAGAAGGTCAGGAATCCTGATTCCATCGGCACGCAATACCCTTGGGTTGAACGATTCACCGGGAAAATGGGCATCGGCCAGCACAATTTCATCACCGTGTCCCATCCGGGCTAAAACCTCCAGCAGTGTGGGGCTGATCAAATAAGAAATACCTTTCAACATAATATCATTTTTGTGATTTATTCTTCATACCATTCATATTCGTATCTCAGCTCATAATGCTGGCTGCTGGAAAGGGTGCCCCCATTGGCAAAGACAGTGCTTCTGATCCGGTTTTTCTGTTCATCATAAGTGTGTTCCACCCACAAAACCTGATTCCCGTCTTCATCTGTCTCTTCTTGTCCCAGTTGGGTTCCGCCTTCCTCGTACCGGTATACGGTTGTACTGCATTTCTGAGGGGATTCAAATTCCGATGAGATCAATTTTCCAGATTTATCATAATGATAAACGACTGATTCCAGCAAATCCCCTTCTTCACCATATACCTTTTCACTCAATTTAAGATTTGATTTGCTGAAGGTGGACACCTTACGCCTGAAGTCTCCCGTATCCTGGTTCACCTGTTTCTCTTCAATCATGTTTCCCCGGTCATCGTAAACAAACTCATCTGTGAAAACGATATTTTCTTCGCTGTCAACGATCTCATGCTTCAACAACTGCTTTCCGTTCCAGGTAAATTTTTCCTGCAATTCGGTAACCCCGTCTTCGTCGACCGTGACCTTCTGTAACAACTGCCCCTCCCCGTCATATTCCCAGGTAGTCGTATCGGCCGATCCGTCCATATAAGTTTTTATTTCCCTGATCACCTGTCCTTTTTCGTTCCTCTCATAGGTAAGGGTTTCCGAAGGTTCATCCGTTTCCGCAAAATAATACTGTTTGATGATCTGCCCCTTTTCGTCATAATCCCACGCCATTTTTTCGGCCAATAGGCCGTTGGAAGTAAAATTGCTCTGAGACAGGATCTCTCCCTTCGGCGAATACTCGGTCAGGTTGGAAAGATAGGGTAAAGTTTCGATCTGACCCTGTCCGATTCCTACAGTCACCAGATTTACGCGGTAAACCGATATTGATTTTTTTTGCGGCATAATTCCTTTGTTATTTCAGGCAAAACTAAACAAAAAAAGGAGAGCTCAATAGCTCCCCTTTTCAAATGTTAACCCCCAAACACACAAT
>CAYWTT010000325.1:0-5104 GCA_964461245.1 uncultured Prolixibacteraceae bacterium
CATTACCAATAACGAAAGATATAACCAGGTTATCGACATCTGGACACATGCCAACGCCAAACTGACCAACTCGGTGATGAAAACGCTGAGTTCCGACAAGCAGGGATTCAATTCCATTTATATGATGCTTGACTCCGGAGCAAGGGGATCCAAAGAACAGATCCGCCAGCTTTGCGGCATGAGGGGTTTGATGGCAAAACCCCAAAAGTCGGGCTCTACCACCTCGCAGATCATCGAAAATCCGATTCTGGCCAACTTCAAGGAGGGGTTGTCGGTGCTGGAATACTTTATCTCTACCCATGGAGCTCGAAAAGGGTTGGCGGATACCGCTCTGAAAACAGCTGACGCGGGTTACCTGACGCGCCGTCTGGTGGATGTGGCACAAGACGTGATCATCTCGGAAGACGACTGCGGAACTTTGAGGGGATTGGTGGCTTCAGCCATCAAGAACAATGAGGAAGTGGTTGCCTCACTCTATGACAGAATTCTGGGGCGTACCTCGGTTCACGATATCTACCATCCGTTGAAAGGGGATCTGATCGTTAAATCAGGAGACGAAATTACGGAAGAGATTGCCGCCATCATCGAAGATTCGCCTATTGAAAGCGTGGAGATCCGTTCGGTTCTGACCTGCGAATCGGAAGTGGGGGTTTGTGCCAAGTGTTATGGACGCAACCTGGCTACGGGCAAGAAAGTCCAGCGTGGTGAGGCTGCCGGTGTGATTGCTGCACAGTCCATCGGAGAACCGGGAACTCAGCTTACTTTGCGTACCTTCCACGTGGGAGGTATTGCGGGAAACATCTCAGCCCAATCGACCGTGGTCTCCAAATACGACGGTTATGCCGAGATCGAGGAACTACGTTCCGTGCCTTACATCGACAAAGACGGAAAAGACGTGGATATCGTGGTCAGCCGTCTGGCAGAGCTGAAGATCATTGACAAGAATACAAACATTCAGTTGTCAAGTCACCCGATCCCGTACGGATCGAAACTCTATATCAAGAATGGAGATCCGATCATTCGGGGACAGTATATCTGTGAATGGGACCCGTATAACGGGGTGATCATTACCGAATACAACGGTAAAATCGAATTTGAAAACCTCATTGAAGGGATAACCTTCCATGAAGAATCAGACGAGCAGACCGGTTATAACGAAAAGGTGATCATTGAAACCAGGGATAAGACCAAGAACCCTTCACTGCGGATCGTGGATGAAGAGGATAACCTGATCCGTACCTACAACCTGCCTGTGGGAGGTCACCTTTCGGTGAACAACGGTGATTTGGTCAAGGCCGGACAGGTGTTGGTCAAGATCCCGCGTGCTGCCGGAAAAGCCGGTGATATCACCGGTGGTCTCCCCCGTGTCACCGAGCTCTTCGAAGCCAGGAATCCTTCCAATCCGGCCGTGGTTTCTGAAATCGACGGGGAAGTTACCCTTGGCAAGATCAAGAGAGGGAACCGCGAAATTGTGGTAACCTCCAAGTCGGGTGATGTGAAACGTTACCTGGTACCGCTGTCGAAACAGATTCTGGTGCAGGACAACGACTATATCCGTGCCGGGACACCGCTTTCCGACGGGGCCATCACTCCTTCCGATATTCTTGCCATTAAGGGACCGACTGCCGTTCAGGAATATATCCTCAACGAAGTGCAGGATGTATACCGTATGCAGGGGGTAAAGATCAACGACAAGCATTTTGAAGTGATCATCCGGCAAATGATGCGCAAGGTTGAGATCGATGATCCGGGGGATACCCGGTTCCTCGAAAAGCAGGTGGCCGATAAGAATGAATTTTTCCAGGAAAATGACTGGATATATAACAAGAAGATCATAGTGGAAGCCGGTGATGCTGAAGGATTACGTGCCGGTCAGATTATTTCGGCACGCAGGTTGCGCGATGAAAATTCGGTATTGCGGCGGAAAGACAAAAAACTGATCGAAGCCAGGGATGCCATCCCCGCCACCTCCAGTCAGGTGCTGCAGGGTATCACCCGGGCTGCCCTTCAGACGAGAAGCTGGTTGTCTGCCGCTTCCTTCCAGGAGACCACCAAAGTGCTTAACGAATCGGCCATCATGGGTAAGGTTGACTTTCTCGACGGTTTGAAGGAAAATGTGATCTGTGGTCACCTGATCCCTGCCGGAACCGGCCTGAAAGAATACAAAAACCTGGTTGTGGGTTCGAAAACCGAATACGACAAACTGGTCGACCTGAAAGAGCCAATGGAAGAACTCGATTAATAAAGGAATACCATGAATGACAACAAGCAAATGCCGCAACAGCTGAATATCGAGCTGAGCGAAGAGGTAGCCCAGGGAATTTATTCCAACCTTGCTGTAATTACCCATTCAAGCTCAGAGTTCGTCATTGACTTTGTGCGGATCATGCCCGGTATTCCGAAGGCTAATGTGAAATCGAGGATTATCCTGACTCCTGAGCATGCCAAACGTTTGTTGCTGGCGTTGCAGGATAACCTGAAAAAATACGAAACTGTGCATGGACCGATCAAAATAAGCGGGGGAACCGATCCTATGATCCCCCCCATGACATTTGGCGGGCCTGCCGCTGAGGCATAAAAAGACAAAGAAGGAGCTGAATGGCTCCTTCTTTGCTTTATGATCCCTGTTATTCTTCGAATAATCAACCGCATTTTGCGACAATTCTCCCGGTGCGGGGATTTTCACTGTTTTTAACACTCCCGATACCCCGGATCTTACTTGCCGGTTTGGATTGAGTATATATATTTGTCATTCGTAAAAAGAAAATTCTACTGAAATGGAAGGTTTAAGAATTATTGTCCTGGCCAAACAGGTACCCGATACCCGAAATGTGGGCAAGGATGCCATGAAAGCCGACGGGACCGTCAACCGGGCTGCGTTACCGGCAATTTTCAACCCGGAAGACCTGAATGCGCTGGAAATAGCGCTTTACATCAAGGATCAGCTCCCCGGAACCCATATTACCCTGCTGACCATGGGGCCTGGCCGGGCTGCCGACATCATCCGGGAAGGTTTTTTCAGGGGTGCTGATGATGGCATTCTCCTTTCCGACAGGGCTTTTGCCGGTTCTGATACACTGGCAACCTCCTATGCCTTATCCCAGGCAATCCGGAAAATGGGGAAATATGACCTGATTGTGGCCGGAAGACAGGCCATCGACGGGGATACCGCCCAGGTTGGTCCTCAGGTGGCCGAGAAACTTGGGCTTCCTCAGGTAACCTATGTGGAGGAGATCGTGAGCATCGACCCCGGAAAACTGACAGCTAAAAGGAGGCTGGAAAGGGGAGTGGAAACCGTTTCTGCTCCCCTGCCCCTGTTGATAACTGTCAACGGAACGGCCCCTGACTGCCGGACACGAAATGCCAAACTGCTGATGAAGTACAAACATGCCAAAACCGTTTCGGAAATCCAGACGGCCAATGAAGATTACCTTCATCTATATAACGACCGGCCGTATCTGAACATCACAGAATGGTCGGTAAGCGAGATTGAAACCGATCCCGCACAGTTGGGACTCGCTGGTTCACCCACCAAGGTGAAAAAGGTGGATAATGTGGTGCTGCAAGCCAAAGACTCCCGGATTATACCTTCAAATGAGGAGGGGATAGAAGAATTAATGATTGAACTGATATCCAGTCATACTATTGGCTGAAACATAAACATCGGAAATTATGAACAACGTATTTGTTTATTGTGAATCAGAAGAGGGCATTGTGGCTGAAGTCAGCCTGGAATTGCTGACCAAAGGCCGTAAGCTGGCTGATGAATTAAAATGCAAGCTGGAAGCGGTAGTGATCGGAGCCCATCTGAAAGGGGTTGAACAACAGCTTTTCCCTTACGGGGTGGATGTGCTGCACCTGGCCGAAGATCCCAGGTTAGAACCTTACAGGACATTACCGCACGCCTCCATTCTGATCGACCTTTTCAAAGCAGAAAAGCCGCAGGTGGCCTTACTGGGTGCCACGACCACTGGACGTGACCTCGGGCCTCGGGTCTCCTCTGCCCTGCACAGCGGACTGACGGCCGATTGCACCGGGCTGGAGATTGGAGATCATGAGGATAAAAAGGCCGATGTCACCTATAAGAATTTATTATATCAGATCAGACCGGCTTTTGGAGGTAATATCATTGCCACTATTATCAATCCCGACCACCGTCCCCAAATGGCGACAGTCAGAGAGGGTGTCATGAAGAAGGAAATTCGTGATAAAAACTTCAAGGGTAGGGTAAACCGTCTGGAGGTGAATAAAATGGTAAGTCCTGCCGATTTTGTGGTGGAGATAGTCGATCGCCATATGGAAAAGAGCAAGGTCAACGTCAAGGGAGCTCCCATTATTGTGGCCGGTGGTTATGGCATGGGATCGAAGGAGAATTTTGCCCTGTTGTATGAATTGGCCGAGGTCCTGGGTGGTGAAGTAGGAGCATCCAGGGCGGCGGTAGATGCAGGATATGCCGGTCATGAGAGGCAGATCGGGCAAACGGGGATTACTGTCAGACCCAAACTTTACATTGCCTGCGGTATTTCCGGCCAGATTCAGCACAGGGCAGGGATGGAAGAATCGGCCCAGATCATCTCCATCAATACCGATCCCGAGGCTCCGATCAATGCCATTGCCGACTATGTGATTACCGGCGATGTGGCCGAAATCATTCCCAAAATGATCAAGTATTATAAAAAGAACACAAAATAAGTGGTCAAAAATAATCCAGGTAATATTCATATACCAACCCACCCAGTCCCCGCTCTTTTCAGGGAGAGGGGTGTCGCCTGCAGCGTGATAGGGGGAGTTTGAATACAATGTTACTATGAACTATACATGAGGATTGAATCAGTTACAAAGAAGAAGTGTTTACTAAATAATTAGTTACTAAAATGGCCAATTTCTATACCGACAATAAAGATCTTCGGTTCCACCTCACTCATCCGGTGATGGAGAAGATCGTTCATTTGAGAGAGAGAAATTTCAGGGAAAAAGAGGAATATGATTTTGCACCCCAGGATTTTGAAGATGCCATGGACAGCTATGATAAAGTCCTGGAGGTGATAGGTTCGATTTGTGGTGATGTGATTGCTCCCAATGCCGAAGGCGTTGATTCGGAAGG
>CAYWTT010000326.1:0-5103 GCA_964461245.1 uncultured Prolixibacteraceae bacterium
GGTCATCGGTGTGCCGATTAAAGCCAGTCTGGAAGGGTTGGATGCCCTGCTGGCTATCGTCCAGATGCCTCCCGGAATCCCGGTCGCCACCATGGCCATCAACGGGGCTTTGAATGCTGGATTACTGGCCATTCAGATCCTCGCCTCAAGTGATGAGGTCCTTATGCAAAAATTCATTCAGTATAAGGAAGGACTGAAGGAGAAAATCGTCAAGGCCAACAAAGAACTTGCTGACTTAAACTTCAGGTTTAAAGTGTAACCTTATCTATCTGCTCCCGCCTCCCCGTAATTTCATATAGCCCTTCTCTTTTATACCATACGGACTGTGGACCGCGGGCTAAGGATGTTATCCCCCCGGCAGTCGCCCGGTCACCCCAATATTTTCCCCGGAATTATCAGGGGATTTCTCTTTTTTTTCGTATATTGATAGTCCCTTAAACAAAATCAATCCTTGTCGTGGAATGAAAAAATGGGCGTTACATTTTTTGATTTTCATGATGTCCATGTTATTATCCTTGCATTCCCGGGCATTTGAATACCGGCTCACCGGAGCGGGGTCGGCAGGCATGGCTCATGCATCCGTGGCATTTCCGGGCAGTGAAGCACTTTTTCATAATCCTTCGCTGCTGTCCCTGGAACAGCATCTTTCAGTCATCATCTCCTGCGAGTCAAGATTTATGCTGAAAGAGCTCAGTCTGATGACAGCCGGCTTGGTATGGCCTTCCCCTTTTGGAACCTTCGGTGGAAGTTACCGGCAGTTCGGGACCGGCGTTTACCGGGAGGAACTATTTGGAATATGCTATACGAAAAAGCTGGGGAAGCAATTTTCCGCTGCAATCGGATTTGACTATCTCTCGGAAAGACTTCCCGAGAACAGCAAATCCTTCACGGCATTGACCGTGGAAGGAGGTATTTCAGCCGGCAGACCTGGGAAAGCATTAATCGGGATGCATGTTTTCAATCCGGTAATGGCTGCATTGGAATTGCCAGAAGGGAAAGAGCTCCTTCCTTGGTCGGTCAGGTTGGGGAGTGCCTGGTTTCTGACTGAGTGGTTGATTTTTTGCAGCGAACTGGATCTCATAAAGGGGGAACCGGTCATACTCCGTACGGGAATTGAATTCAGACCTCATCCCGAATTTTGTCTCCGGGCTGGAGTTTCAGGAGGCCCGCTCCGGATTTCGGCCGGTGCCGGCCTTAAAATGGGGCAGATAGAACTCATTATTGCATTCAGCCACCATGGTTACCTGGGATACACCCCAATTGCCGGAATCAGCTTTGTCCCATGAAAAGGAAGATACTGACCTTCTCTATTGCCTTTCTGCTCTCGCTTTGCACAGGGAGAGTGCCGGCACAAATTCCGGAAAGCAGATATGAAACCCTCGAAGAGTTACTGGAATCCCTGACCGAAGAGACCGATGAGGCAGGTGATCTGGCACACTGGATAGAAGAGGTGCAGGAACTGCATGAACACCCGGTTGATTTAAATAAAGCCGGTCTGGAAGATCTTTTGAAAATCCCCTTCCTGAATGAAGTGAGTGCCACCAACATCCTGGCTTACAGGGAAAAATACGGAGCTTTTTTTTCTGTTTTTGAATTGGCATCCATTCCCGGCCTCAGCAGGGAACTGGCTGAGAAAATTTCGTTTTCACTCACCTGTGGTGAAGAAAGGCTGCAATCGGGTAAAGATTCCATTCTGAAAAGAAAAGGTTTTCACCAGATTCTGGCCAGAAACGGGGAGAGTTTTCCCCTGAGCGCCGGTTACAGGGCAGTGGACGATAAATCTTCTGCCTACCGGGGAAGCTTTCCCACCTTTCTCGTGAAATATGGTTTTGAAAAACCGGGATTACTGGAAGCGGGGATCACAGCTGAAAAAGATGCAGGAGAACCATTTCTGAAAAAACCGGCCCGCACGGGATTCGACTTTTATTCAGGTCATGTCAGTTTCAGGGGAGACAGGTCAATACCCATGGTTACTCTCGGCGATTTCACGGTTCGGACCGGGCAGGGGCTGGTGCTTTGGCAGGGTTTTTCATTGGGCAAATCATCCGATGTCATTCAGGCTTCCAGGAATATGAGCCAGATCCGGCCCTACACCTCAACCGATGAGAACCGGTTTTTCAGAGGAGTGGCTGCTACCCTGTGTTTTGAGCATTCTAAGCTGAACTTATTTTTTTCCTCCAAAAAATCGGATGGGAATTTGCTCATAGAGGGAGACAGCACCGTGGTATTTACCAGTCTGCAAAGCTCAGGATACCACCGTACACTTTCTGAGATTGCGGACAGGAAGAGTGTGAGACATTCGGCTGCAGGGGCATTTTACACCCGTTTCTCCCGTTCGGTGAAGATCGGCTTCACTGTGTATGGTGAAAGATTTCAATATCCCTGCAATCCCGGCGATCAACTTTATGAGAAATTTTATTTCCGGGGAAGGAGTAATTTTAACCTGGGCAGTGATTATCACTGGATCAGGGGGAAATACCATTTTTTCGGGGAGGCAGCCCTTTCATGTTTTATGGGATATGGCTTCACACAGGGAATGGAAGCGCATCTTCACGACCAGCTGACGGTAACCCTGCTTTACCGTCATTTTTCAACCGGTTATCATGCCACCTGGGCCAGCGCTTTTGCTGCCGACAGCAAGGCCAACAACGAATCGGGCTGGTACACGGGTATCCGGATCCTGCCTGCACCCAAAATCACCCTCTCGGCTTATGCCGACTGGTATCACTGGCCATGGATCAAATATACCACTGCCTCACCTGCCACCGGTTTCGACTATTTACTGGAGGCAAATATCAGGATGAACCGGCGGCTCACAGGATATGTCAGGTGGAAAAGCAGGTCCGGTGAGGAAAAAATATCCGGTGATCCTCTCCGATACAACAACCCGAAAAATGCAGTAAACCTGAGGGCGAATGCCAAATACGATTTCAGCAACAGGATATCTCTTGGCTGGCGGCTGGAGATGAACAGGATAAAGAACCAGAAAGTGGAAAAAGGAATGCTGGCTTTTCAGGACATCATCTGGAACTCTGCGAAGAAACCGCTTTCAGCAGTTTTCCGGATCTCATGGTTTCATACCGGCTCATGGAACTCCAGAATTTATGCCTATGAAAATGACCTACTTTACACATTTTCCACCTTCTCCTTCTTTGGAGAAGGCTTCCGCAGTTATCTGAAAATAAAATACAGCATTATGAAAAACCTGGATGCCTGGTTTAAAATTGCAGGAACCTGGTATCCAGACCAGCACAGCATCAGCGCTGGGAACAGTGAAATATCGTCGGGTTACAAAACAGAACTAAAAATTGAACTCAGATACCGATTTTAAATTGTAAATTAGTTTCTTTGTAGTGAAAAACCAAATTTATTATGGATTGGACTGACTACGACGACATTCGTCCATATAATGACATTGAAACCCCTGAAAAAATTAGACTTTTATTAAAAGATCCCTCCTTTGCAGAGGTTTTAAGAATCATTTTTCCCGATCCGGATACAGAAATGAAGGTAAGAAAGCTGCTGTCAGAAGTAAAGACCATCGAGCAGCTTCAAAACACTTTTATATATCAGTTTGTTGAAAGAATCATTAAGTTCACAACCAGAGGATTGACGACCAGCGGACTTGAATACCTTGACAAAAAGAAGTCCTACCTTTTTATCTCCAATCACCGCGACATCATCCTGGACTCTGCATTTCTGAACTACGTCATTTATCAGAACGGGATAAACACCACGCAGATAGCCATTGGTGACAACCTGCTGATTTATGATTGGATCACTCATATTGTCAAACTGAACCGGGCCTTTGTGGTAAAAAGGAATATCGCAGCCAAGGAGTTGCTGGAGGCATCCAAAAAGTTGTCGATGTATATCCGTTCCATCATCACCGAGCAAAATACTTCAGTATGGATTGCCCAACGGGAAGGGCGCACTAAAGACGGGAATGACCTTACCTCGACTTCCATGCTGAAAATGCTGAACCTGAGCAACACAAAAGGGCTCGCCGACGGATTTGGAGAACTCACCATCATCCCGCTATCGATTTCCTATGAGATCGAACCGTGTGGAATTTCCAAAGTGTCGGAGCTGATCCGGAAGAATACAGACGGGTACCAAAAAACCCCTGAAGATGACCTGAGAAGCATGGCATCCGGAATGTCGAGCATGAAAGGCAGGGTTCATTTCTCCTTTGGCAGACCCATACTATCCAGTTTCCTTGAGGGAAACAACGATCTGCCTGTCGCCGATTTTATTCAGCAGCTGGCGCAGCGGATCGATCACCGGATCCATCAGTATTACAAATTGTGGCCCTATAATTTTGTAGCTTATGACCTGATGAATGGCACAGGTGAGTTTGTAGACAACTACAGTGCACAAGATATCATTGAATTCAAACGGATGATAAATGATGCCAGGGAAGCCATACCTTTCAAAGGGGAAGAAGTGGCTAAAAGGTTTATTCAAATGTATGCCCGTCCCGTAGAGAATTCAATTATTGCCGCGGAAGTTTTCCGGACCTGACCTCACTGAAAGGGTATGCTGAAGATGGGAATCCGACGCATCGGTTGTGAAGCAGATTTCGTCCGATTATTTGGATTTGGTTTTGATATCCTTGATATTCAGTTGCAGGTTAGTTTTACCCCTGAATTCATTGAGTGCAATCGAATAACAGATATCGAAAGGGATGCCCGACTGGATGACGGGGAATTTCTTAGCCATGTTAAATGCGATCCCGGCAAAAATTCCTGCGGAAGAATCGGGTTCCATCAGGTCAAGTTTGATGTGTTCCAGATTTTTCCCAACCAGCCGGCTGGTTCCGGCATCAATCACATCTTCAGTAACAAAGACCGGCACCATATTGTGTGGTCCGAACGGGGCAAACTGTTTCAGAATCCTGAAAAAGCGGGGAGTAATCTCGTGCAGTGCAATTTTGGCATCCACATCAATGGTCTGAATTTGGGAACGGCTGCTCAGGCTCCTGGTCACGATCTCTTCAAATCGTTTGGAAAAAGGTTTGACGTTTTCAATCTTCATCGTCAGTCCTGCTGCAAACATATGACCGCCATATGATTCGAGCAGGTCGCTGCAGGCGCCGATAGC
>CAYWTT010000327.1:0-5081 GCA_964461245.1 uncultured Prolixibacteraceae bacterium
CAACCAATTCATGTTTGCAGTTTTTGAAAAGACAAAATTAGCAACAAAGTTTAGACCGGCTTTAAAAACAGGAGCATTGGTGAAAACTTTATGGGCAAAATGGATCGGAAGCGTGCCAATGTAATGGCGCTCTTTTGTTGTTTGTTAGTATAAAGTCATAGTTGGCAAAAACTCTGTAGAATGGCCGTGAGGGCTTGTTGGGAAAAGTTGCAACTGCCAATCCCAAACCTAAGCAGATTACATCAGAATTATTGAAAACAATGCAGGATGAAATAAAAGACATGAGTGTCTTTTTGTATTATAATGTTTTGTATCTTAGATAAAGGTTTTATGCCTGATTAACTTATAGCGCAATCGAAGATAGTTGCAGATGACAAACACCCCGGTACTGAATTGATAAATAGGAATATAGCTTCAATAGATAAATCTGCACGGCATTCTTAAATAATGAATTACTAACAAATAATACCAAGTTAATCATGAGCAAAAAAATTCTTAGAGCAATCATTTGTGGTATGTTGATTTTTGTGGTAAACATGGTTTATGCCCAATATCAGTATCCCAAAACCAAAACAGTAAATGTGTCCGACACCTATTTTGGCGTTACTTACAAAGATCCTTACCGTTGGATGGAAAACCTCAAAGATGAGGAAGTATTGGATTGGTTGAAAGAGCAGGAAAAGCTGACATCCTCTATTTTGAATAGGATACCCGGGAGAAAACTTCTTTTGGAAGAACAAAAGGCAATTCTCCAAAAGGAACTTGAAAATAAGATTTCATATCCTTTTGGGAAACATGGGAATACCTGGTATTTCTATAAATTGATATCGGGAGACCAGACGCCCAAGCTATACCGGCGAACAGGCGATGACGGCGATGACGAACTGCTGTTTGATCCGGTAAGCTTTGAGAAAAATAAAGTCTTTCAGGTGCAGCCGAGCCTGGATGTTGATGGAGATTATTTATTGTTGAATCTCAGCGAACAAGGAACGGAGTTTTCAGATATTCATATCTTGGATTTAAAAACAAAGAAGATGTTGCCTCAGCACATTCCTTTTTCCTCCGGTTCTTTTTCACGTTCCAATCCTCATGTCCTTTATTACACGCAATATAATAGCGACGATGTGTACAGCATGGAAAATCGTATGGATTGGAAAATAAAGAGACATTTTGTCGGTACCGATCCGTCTGCCGATAAGGTAGTCGTGAGCAAGGAAACTAACCCCGAATTGAATTTGATACCGGAGGACGAGGTGGAGATCCGAACCTTCCCTTACAGTAAATATGCTTTTTTGGAGATGTCGTTAGTTCCAACAGCAAGAAAAATGTTTTTTGCGCCGGTTTCTTCGCTCGAAAGCGACGGCCATGTATTTTGGAAGCGATTTTGTGCCAATGAAGATGAAATTCAAAAAGTAATCTGTCGAAACGAGGTTGCTTATTGCATTACGACAAAAGGGAACGATATGGGCAGAATAATTGCCGTAAATATTGAAAAACCCGACTTTCAAAACAGTGAACTGATTTTTGATACAAAGGAAGGATGGAAAATAGAAGACATCCTGGAAACGAAAGATTATTTAACTGTCACCTTAAGTAAAAACAACCTTGAATTCAAGTGTTTAAAATACGACTATGCTTCTAACCGACTGTCAGAATTAAAAATTCCTCTTGATGGAGCCGTCAAGCTGTATCCTGCTTCTGCTTTTTCCAATGAGATTACAGTTTTGAATATGGGTTGGTTACAAAACTTTAAAGTTTATCAATATGACCTGGCTAGTGATAAACTCACCGAGGGTATATTTTATGATGCTTCACGGTTGGACGGGATGGAAGATTTGGTATCCAAAACTTTTGAAATCCCTTCGCATGACGGAGCAATGGTTCCGCTCACGTTAGTGTATGACTCCAAACTGATGAAAGGCGACGGCAGCAATATTTGTTTATTGTCAGGATATGGGGCATACGGGATGAGTATTCCGCCCAATTTTCAGTCAGCAAATTTACCCCTGTTGAAGCGTGGGGTTATTATAGCAGTTGCTCATGTGCGTGGAGGCAGCGAAAAAGGAATAAACTGGTATTTGGCAGGAAAAAAACTCAATAAACCCAACACCTGGAAAGATTTCAATGCCTGTGCGGAATATCTGATTAAAAATAAATATACATCTGCAAACAAGTTAGGTTGTGAAAGTGCCAGTGCCGGCGGAATATTGATAGGAAGAGCTATAACGGAAAGACCCGATCTGTACAGGGTTGCAATACCCAAGGTTGGGGTTCTGAATATGCTACGCATGGAATTTACTCCAAACGGACCGTCAAACATACCAGAGTTTGGAACGGTAACAGACTCACTTGAATTTCATGGACTGCTTGAAATGGATGCCATGTACCATGTGAAACAGGGCGTTCGTTATCCGGCACAATTAATTACTACCGGTTTCAACGATCCGAGGGTAATCGCATGGATGCCTGCAAAATTTGCAGCCATGATGCAGTCGGCCAGCAGTAGCCGGAATCCGGTATTGTTGAAAGTTGATTTTCAAAGCGGTCATTTTGGCGGCAGTACTTTAGATGAAGCATTGAATGAGGAGGTAAATGTTCAGTCTTTTCTCCTTTGGCAGTGCGGACATCCAGAGTTTCAGGAATAACGAAGTCGCTAACCGCCCGTGGATGATGAGTGGAGAATTCCCTGATTCTGAAATTCTTCGGGTTACTTCGAGATTTTTTACAAAAAAATGAATTGTATATGATACCTCAAAATGTTTTACGGTCGCAACGATCTTCAAAAGATAGAGGTAATGACTTGATGATGATCCTCTCTTATCTTTTGCTGTTTGTCATCATGATGTGTACATTTCTTCTGATTTATGCACTTGTTTGGCTTTACAAATTGGTGCACGCAGGAATATTTATCGATCCCGGATATTCAGCATGGCTCAATGCTTTTTAGTGGTGCAGTCATTGCATTAGTTGTACGTTAGATTTTTAAAACCATTAACCTGAAAAAATGATGATGAGAAAATATTATCTTCTTTGGGCTGTTTTTTTCTTTGGACTTTATAATGTTTCAGCGCAGCCACGTATTATTCCCGACTCCATAGCCGCTCATGTTGAGTTCATTCAAAACCAGAAGCTGTCTGCAAAAGAATATATTCTAAACCTGTTTAATAAGTACGACATCGTTATCTTTTGCGAAAGAACACACGATGAACTGACCCAATATGAGCTTTTGGTTGATCTTTTTTCTGATAACAGGTTTCAGGAACAAGTCGGCGATATTTTTATGGAAATGGGTGGAAGCCATTACGATAAGCAAATCAATGATTACCTGCTGGCCGAAAATCTTTCGCAAGAACAAAGCATTCAGAAAGCGTTGGAAATCCAGCGCAATGCCATGTGGTATCCGCTATGGGAGAGGTATAATTACCATTACTTGCTGACTTCCCTATATGACATCAACAGGAGTTTGTCTATTGATAAAAAGATAAAGTTGCACCCCACGGATATCGCTGTTGACTGGGAGGAGATTGTGACGGCAGCGGATATTCAGACAAAAATTTATAACTACGATGTGCAGAGTGGAAGAGATTCGGTCATGGGAAATACTATCGTTTCCTATATCGCCCGGAACGATGCATCGTCTGCTGGCCGGAAGAAATATTTTCTGATATTGAATAGCGCTCATGCCACTAAAGGAGTCTGGTCCTTCGGGAGATTCCGGGCGAAATCTGCTGCTACCTATGTTTTTGAAAGATTCGGGGAGAGGGTAGCCAATGTTTTAGTGAATTTTGAGAATACTGCAGGAATGTACAATACGGTCATTGGATTACCCGAAGTCCTGCCAATTCTGAATGGGAAGTTGGATGCGGCATTTGAATTATTGGGAACAGACGACAGGGGATTTGATATCATCGGTTCTCCTTTAGAAGGTAAACGTTTTGAAAATATGGCAATGGAGGATAGCACACTTACCAATGAACAGGTATTTACCGGGTTTGTATTTTATAAGTCATTTCCAAAACACGAACACGTAAATGGAGTGCCGGATATTGTAGATGCTGCCTTCAAACCGGAGTTGAAAAGAAGGTTCCAATTATGGGGGGCAATCACCGGTTCATTTCTCTTGGATAAAGAATTAGAAAATGCCAATTTCATAGTCAAAAAGAATCCTGAAGGACTCACAACCTACTGGCAACGGGTGATGTATTGGATTGGTGGCGGAAAACAGATTTATTCCTTTTATAGAACAGCAAAATCGTTGGATGAAACCATCAGTTTTATTCGTCAGGAAATTGCCAAAGGCAGTAATTCTGATTACGATGTGAGTGAAACGGGTATCAATACATTCGGGTATACGTTGTTGAATCAGGGTAAACTGGATGCAGCAACAACTGTATTAAAACTTAATGTGGAACTTCATCCCAATTCTTGGAACACGCATGACAGTTACGGAGAGGCGCTCCTTAAAACAGACCGGAAGAAAGAAGCTGTAGAAGCATATAAAAAATCGCTGGAGCTCAACCCGGACAATGAAAATGCTAAAAAAGTGTTACAGGAATTTGAATAATTAGGAGTTTTTTAAAAAGTGTCTCTTTTGTATCTTTTTATTAGTTAGTTATTCTTCTGAAAGGCGTTTAATCTTAGTTATCTCGAGATAATAGTAGGTCTCCCCTGGAATACTTGGGGAAAACTCATTACATGTATAATAATTGCCGCTAAACAGCACCATAAGCCCTTTTGTATTATAGCTTTCGGGGAGATTACAGGGAATACCTATATCTACACAGTCATAAGTACCTTCAATACCACTATAAACAACATGTTTTTGTGCTTGGGTGTCAAACCAAATAATTGCCTTTTTATCGCTTACTGATTTAATAATTTTTTCAAGTTTACAATCCCCCAATTCAACTATTTGGCTATCACGGCAACCACTATAAATGAGAAATATCCCAACAGTAATGATGTTCAGGAATTTAATCTTTTTCATTTTAATTTGTGATTTTTAAATTATTTTTTTTCATATTCTCGATAACCGGAGTTACCGGGCAGGAGAGCAATCAGGGCAGGTTGTGTTTGGGGTA
>CAYWTT010000328.1:0-5076 GCA_964461245.1 uncultured Prolixibacteraceae bacterium
AGTCAAAAGATGTCGAAGAGCTGGCGGGAAAGGTTGAAAGCAGTGAAGGGGTTTATTTTGTGCCGGCCTTTGCGGGTTTGGGAGCTCCATACTGGAACCAGCATGCCCGGGGAACCATGGTGGGGATCACCCGCGGCACGACCAGCGCCCATATTGCCCGTGCCTCCATTGAAAGCATTGCCTTCCAGACCTGTGAGGTTTTGCTGGCCATGCAGAAGGATTCCGGCATCGAGATCAAGGAACTGAGGGTGGATGGCGGCGCCACGGTAAATAACCCATTGATGCAGTTCCAGTCCGACCTTCTGCATACGACAGTGGTCAGGCCCAGGATCACCGAAACCACGGCCCTGGGCGCCGCCTACCTGGCGGGATTGGCAACTGGGTATTGGAAAAGCATGGATGAGCTTAAAGGGCAATGGCAACTCGACCGGCGGTTTGAACCCCAAAGGCCCAGGGAAGAGACTTCCCTTTTGCTGAAAGGATGGAAACAGGCCATTAAAGCCGCCGAAGCCTGGGCTTCAGAACAGGAATGAAAAATCACTTAAGAAACCTATAAACCAATATTGCAATGAATCCTTTTTTTGCTGAATTTTTTGGTACCGCTTTTATCCTGGTTTTTGGAGGCGGAGTGGTAGCCAATGTTCTTCTGAAAAACACAAAAGGAAACAACAGCGGCTGGATCGTGATCACCTTCGGGTGGGCCGTGGGTGTATTTACCGGTGTATTGATCGCTGCTCCTTACAGCGGGGCGCATCTTAATCCTGCCGTCACACTGGCTTTGGCTATTGCACATAAGTTTCCTTACGAAATGATCCCTCTCTATGTTTTGGCTCAACTGCTGGGAGCGATGTTCGGCGCCGGACTGGTCTGGCTGGCTTATAAAAAACATTTTGACGTGACCGACGATCCCGATGCCAAACTGGGCATTTTCTGCACTGCTCCCAATATCCGGAGTTACGGGTACAATGTGATCACCGAAATCGTGGGAACCTACGTGCTTTCCCTTGCCGTGCTCTATATGGCGCAACCCGAAGTGGGGCTGGGTGCTTTAAATGCTCTCCCGGTTGCGTTGGTTGTTTTGGGCATAGGTCTTTCTCTGGGCGGGCCGACAGGGTATGCCATCAATCCTGCACGTGACCTGGGACCCAGAATCATGCACTTTTTCCTTCCCATCCCGAAAAAACGGGACAGCGACTGGGGCTATTCCTGGGTGCCCATCCTGGGGCCTTGTATCGGAGCTGCCCTCGCTGCTGTCATGTTCCTGATTTTCAACGCGTCTTAATATTACTGTCATGAAAAGAGTTTTTATTATTATGTTATTATCCGTCCTGCTTGCCGGAAATCTCACAGCAGCTGACAAGCAGTTCTCCCTCCGGTCACCCGATGGCAAAATCGTGGTAAATATCGCTGTGGGTGAAAAAATTGAATATTCGGTAGCCACTTCAGGGAAGGAGATCATCGCATCTTCTCCTCTTTCACTTACCGTCAATGATAAAGTACTGGGCATAAATGCCAAAATTAAAAAAAGCAAAACCATCACGGTAGATGAAATGGTCAGTCCGGTGGTGAGAACCAAATGCGCCGCTATCCGCAATCATTACAACGAACTTACCCTTACCTTTGCCGGTCAGTTCGGGATTCAATTCAGGGCATTCAATGAAGGGGTGGCATACCGTTTCACCACTTCCTACCCGGAAAAGATCAGGATAAACGGGGAAGAGGCTGTGATCAACTTTGCCGGCGATTATAAGATCTGGTTCCCTGAAGAGGAAAAGTTCCAGAGCCACAATGAAAGGCTGTACAAGTATCTGCCCATCAGGGAGATTGCCTCTCCCTCTTTCTGCAGTACACCGGCACTTGTAGATGCAGGTGCTGATCTCAAAGTAGCCATCTCCGAATCGGATCTGGAGGATTATGCCGGATTGTGGCTTCAGGGAACAGGTAAGAACTCGCTGAAAGGGATATTTCCCGGTTATCCGCTTGAGGTTAAACAGCGCAATGACCGCGACGTACCGGTGACCCAATTTGCCGATTATATTGCGGATACAAAAGGCACCCGTGAATTTCCATGGCGGATAATGGCTTTTGCCCGCAACGACGGCGAACTGATTACCAACCAGTTGGTTTATCTTTTGTCGAAACCATCACAAATTGAAGACACATCCTGGATCAAACCGGGCAAGGTGGCATGGGACTGGTGGAATTTCAACAACATTTATAGTGTGGATTTCCGTGCCGGTGTCAATACGGAAACCTACAAGTACTACATCGATTTCGCCGCCGCCAACGGGCTGGAATATGTGGTTCTTGACGAAGGCTGGTACAAATTAGGGAATCTGCTGGATATTGTTCCGGAAATAGATATGGAGGAATTGGTCAGCTATGCCCGTGAGAAAAAAGTGGGGCTTATCCTGTGGGTGGTTTGGAAAACGCTCGATGATCAATTGGAAGCTGCCATGAACCAGTTTGAAAAATGGGGGATCAAAGGGATCAAAGTCGACTTTATGCAACGCGACGACCAGTGGATGGTAAATTACTATTATAAGATCGCCCGTGAAGCTGCCAAAAGGAAAATGATGGTCGATTTTCACGGAGCCTATAAACCATCGGGGCTGAACCGTGCCTACCCCAATGTAATGACCAGCGAAGGGGTTAAAGGGCTGGAAAACAGCAAATGGGGCTACGACATCACTCCGGGACACGATGTGACCATTCCTTTCATCAGGATGTGGGCCGGTCCGATGGACTTCACCCCCGGAGCCATGCTGAACGCCACAAAGTCCGATTTTAAACCTGTTTTCAACATCCCTATGAGCCAGGGCACCCGCTGCCACCAGCTCGCCATGTACGTGGTATATGAAAGTCCGGTACAGATGTTGTCTGACAATCCCACCCATTATAACCGCGAAGCGGAATGTCTTGGCTTTATCTCCGGTGTTCCTACAGTTTGGGATGAAACCAGGGTGTTTGAAGCCAAAATCGGGAATTACCTCCTTCTGGCACGGAAAAGCGGTCAGAAATGGTTTCTTGGAGGTATGACCGATTGGGAACCCAGGGAATTTACCATCGATTTTTCATTCCTCGATGAGGGTAAAACCTATTCGGCCGAAATATTCCAGGACGGGATCAACGCCGACCGGAATGCAAATGACTACAAAAAGGTGGTTAAACAGGTTAAAAAAGGGGATAAAATCAGTGTGAAGCTGGCACCGGGAGGTGGTTGGGTTGCAAAACTCCAATAACCTTTTTTTAGTATATTTACTGTGGTAAAAACGATTGTCTTATGTTAGAAAAAGGTTTTATCAGAAACAGAATGAAAACCGAACGGAAAGTGAACCGTTTCGTTTCTGCCGTGGGTACATTGCTCTTTTTCATCGGCTTGGTGATCGTGATCGCCACTTTAATTTATATGATCATCAATTTCAGTAGCGCCAGTTCGATCCTAACTATCTGGCTGCCCGTGCTGGTATCCGGGATTATTATGGTTTTTATAGGGCAAACTCTGAAGAAACAAAATTCAGGCCCCCGCAGATAACCATCCGCTGACAGAAGAGCAATCAGTAAAAGTAAAAGGATATGGCTGAAAAAGAGATCGCACTGCTGAAGGAACAGGTTGAACGGCTGAATGAGACTAAATTTGACCTGGAGGCATGGAAAAACCAAACCATTATTTTCCTGGAAAGAATTTTCGGAAAGGAGAGTTCAAAGGTTAAACTGATCAGGGAGTTGCATTATGATTATTCAAGCTGGAGCCTCAGGGATGCTTCCGGAGTGGGTAAAAGCAAAGATCCGGTCAAATTCCAGGCACAGGGGATCCTTACAGCCACGATTGAAGAACTTGAAAAGCTGGGGCTGCCGGGAAGTAAAGCGGAAAATACCCGGCTGATGGAACTTCTGCAGGATGAACTTACGGGTAAGCAAATGAAAGAAATCGAGACCGTGGTTCAATCCGACCTTCCCGACCGGCATCAGCGAATCGTCAAAATCCTGGAAGGGCTGGAAAAAGAGAACCTGGCCGCCATGCTTTCAAAGCTGTTGCTGACCTGAAACCGATGACTACCAAACGGAAGATAGCCATTGTAATCCTGAATTGGAACGGGATCTCGCTCTTCAACACCTTCCTTCCTTCTGTTTTACGGAACAGCAGGATGGAGGGTGTCACTTTCTATGTGGCAGACAACGGGTCGACCGATTGCTCTGTCGAATTTCTGAGGAAGGAATTTCCGGAGGTGAAAACGATCAATCTGGATAGTAACTATGGTTTTGCCGGTGGATACAACCGGGCACTCCAACAGGTGGATGCCGACATTTTTGTGCTCCTCAATTCAGATGTGGAAGTGTCTCCTGGCTGGCTTATTCCTTGCATCAACCGGTTAAACGACGATCCCGGAATTGCGGCGGTTCAACCCAAAATCCTGAGTTATCAAAACAGAAATCAATTTGAATATGCCGGTGCGGCGGGAGGATACATCGACCGCTGGGGATTCCCTTTCTGCCGGGGCAGGATCTTATCTGCCGTCGAAGAAGATCATGGCCAGTATGATCAATCTGCTTCCATCTTTTGGGCAACCGGAGCCTGCCTGTTTATCCGGTCAGACGTATTCACCGGTTCGGGAGGTTTTGACGAGGATTTCTTTGCTCATATGGAAGAGATCGATTTCTGCTGGAGGGTAAAAAACCAGGGATGGAAAATTGTTTTTGAACCCCGGAGTGTGGTTTATCATCTGGGGGGCGCGACCCTCTCTTATCAGAGTCCCCAAAAAGTATACCTCAACTTCAGAAACAGCCTCTGGATGCTGACTAAGAACCTTCCCAAAGGCAGATTTTTAAGTGTTATGCTTTTCAGATTGATCCTAGACGGAGTAGCAGCACTGAATTTCCTGGTCACGGGACAGTTTTCCGCATTCCGTGCTGTATTTATGGCCCATATGGCCTTTTACAAAACTTTAAGGAAAACCCTAAAAAAGAGAGCGTCACTCCTTCCTTCCGCTAAAATTCGCGCTCACCCCGAAATCTTCCAAGGAAGCATGGTCTTTGGTTTTTATGTAAAAAAATACAGAAAGTTCACCGATTTCA
>CAYWTT010000329.1:0-5071 GCA_964461245.1 uncultured Prolixibacteraceae bacterium
ATCATCATCCGGCCCCATTCCATAAGGATAGATATTTTTCGTGGGGTTCGAGAATCCAACACGTGCAGAAAAGTTGATGGTGGGTTTCCCACTAAGGCCCTTTTTTGTTGTAACAATGATCACCCCCGCAGCCGCCCGGGATCCAAAGATGGCAGCAGAACTTGCATCCTTCAATACATCAATGGATTCAATGTCACTGGAGTTAATATCTTTGAGACTACCTGGATAAATAACCCCATCAAGCACCACTAAGGGTGAAGATGTAGCTGAAATGGATGAAGGTCCGCGAATTTCCATCGAACCTCCTCCTGCAGCCGAGGAACTCTGAACAGAATAAAGACCAGCCACCGTTCCGCTCAGAGATTCAGTAACCTGGGTAGCTGCCATTTTCCCGATTTGCTCACTGGATACCCTGTATACCGAACCAGTCAAATCGCTTTTCTTTACTGTCCCATAACCAATCGCAATTACTTCTTCCAATCCTATGGCTTCTTGCGCCAAGCTAACATCTATTGTGGTTTGATTGCCTACTTCAATCTCTTGAGTATGCATTCCAATAAACGAAAACAGCAGCACAGATCCCTTAGGTACACTATTCAGTATGTACTGACCGTTCATGTCGCTGGTAGTTCCAATTGTAGTGCCTTTTACAACAATCGCTGCACCGGGAAGCGGTTCATTATCCTGAGCAGAAATCACTTTCCCTCTCACTGTCGTTTCTTGTCCGATGAGACTCACCGGGAGCAAGAATATAAAGAAAACAGAGCATTTTATTCTCTTTAATAATGACATCTCATTTAAGTTTTTGTCAATCATTGGCTTAGATTTTTTAATTTTTTTTAGTTGGCTGGAAATAGCTAAGATTCAAATTAGAGCAACCACAAAACACAATATAGTTTTCACTATTTGAACTGAGTGGCGAAATTCCATTCTACCTTGCAAGTGATTTCAAAGTGAATGAGTTCTTTTCCATCAATGTTTCAAGGCTAAGAGAGGAAATTTCATATCGGAACAACTTACCATTCATATTTATGCGATATAATAGGTTGTACCGTCAGGATCTTTTCGATGGCCAGACTGGCCAACGCACTTACTTGTAATTGTCTGTATTCCTTTTTTTTAGGATCTTTGATTTGGTGTATTCCTATCTGCATAAATGGTGTTTTTATTTTTATTATACATCCTATTTTCATGACAAATGTAAGATTCGATATTAGGAAGGTAGCATAACATCCCGCACTCCAATCCTCAAAAAACGCATTATTTTGAATTTTTCGTCAAATAATACAATATATAGTTCAATAGCCCATAGGAGAGAACAGGAAAGTAAAATTTCCTGGTTGCCATTTTTCTAGTTCTAAGTGGATTCAAACAGGTTTCTTTCCGGGAGTAGTGAAATCCAGAAGAATGATGGTATAGTTTTAAGGGACTCAGAATTAGAAGCGGCTAAATTTATCCGTCTATAACTTTGTTTTGCCCATCGCTGTCCGGTTTATAAATTCCAGAGTGAAAGCTGGAATCATATCCAGGGAGTTGATGCCATGAACCACGCCTTCTGTGATTTCGACAAAGAGTAAGTAACCGGGTTTGTGAAATAATCTGTTATATATGCGAATAAAAAGGATTACAGTTATTGTCTCTGTAACCCTCTCATTTTCAGTGGTGAATATGGGAATCGAACCCATGACCTCTTGAGTACCAGGACCGGTTTTCGGGTTTCAATTATTGTAAGATACGAGCATATAACTGTTTTACACAAAAGGCCATGTTTATTCGTCCATGCGAGTTCCATGGGCTTGAAGAGCTGATTAGGCATACCAACGATATGTAATTGAATCACAATACATTAACGGACAAATAAGCGTATGATAAGACGTAATTTAACACCATGTCAGGGCAGTTGAAAACCATTCATTGATGACATTAAGATTTGGATCATGATTTTAAAATGTCTATTTTATCAATGAATCACTCCTGTCAATGCCGATGTCATACATAGAAACCGGATCCTCTGCTGGTTCCAGATGTGAAAAGACAGTGACCGGAACATCAAAAATGTCGCGTATTTTTCTTTCAATTTCTTCGGCTGTAATATGGCCTTGCTGTAATGTCAAGGTACCCGGCAATAACAGATGAATCGCAATGAATTTTCTCTGCCCCGCTTGTCTGGTCATAAGGGAATGAAATCCAATCCCCCGTGATTTAAAAGATTCCAGCGTCTCCACAATTTTTAGCCGCTCATTTTCAGGAATACCTGAATCGAGCAGGCCCATTGCTGAACGACGCATAAGCTGGTATCCTGCCCAAAGGATATTCAGTGCAACTCCAATAGCTATTATACCGTCAAGTACCATCAGCCCCGTAAGTTTTACCAACCCAATACCGATTAAAACACCCGCAGAAGTATATACATCGGTTAATAAATGTTTTCCATCCGCTTCAAGGGCAATAGAATTGCTTTTCCGCCCATGATTGAGTAAAATACGTGCCACGATTAAATTTATCACAGAAGCTCCGAGGGCAACAAGCAAACCAATACCCACATTTTCGATTGGTTGAGGATGAATTACTCTCGGGACTGCCGAATAAATTATGCTAAATGCAGCAAGCACTATCATGCCGCCTTCAATTGCGCTGGAAAAATATTCAGCCTTATTGTGACCAAAAGCATGTTCTTTATCAGCCGGCTTTTCGGATAACGTTATCATTATCAAAGCAATTATCGCTGCAATAAGATTAACGCACGATTCCAGGGCATCAGATAATAAACCGACCGAACCGGTTAAGAACCATGCAAGAAACTTGATTGAAATTGTCGCAAAGGCGGCAGCAATGGAAAGATAGATAAACCTCTTCAACGAATTAGCTTGCGGTGCCATAACAGAAGATGAATTATTATTTCAAACTTAGTTAATTTTCAACCTAATAAGTTGGAAAAAGGAAACTATTTCAGCATAAAGATTGCAATCACTTGAAAATACTTCGCATGATTTTTTCATACATTTGTAGTGATGCTGGTTTTGGTTATGATATGATCGGTGATTCTTTTCCTGCTGTTGAAACCATTCTTTTGTTTGTCACCAGCGCATGAATTGTCTTTGAAGTCATTTACAGATTTGTTTCGGAAAAAACGGACCGTGAGGTGGATATTTGAAGTTGTTTGATATATTATGCATTTAAATATCAACCATATAAACTAATTTAATACCAAAAAATTCACTATGATGATTGCCACGAGCCATTTTCACCCGATGCTGGTGCATTTCCCAATTGCATTGATTGTTTTTGGATTTGTAGCCGAAGTCGCTTCACTATTTTTTAAGAAAGAAGCATGTTTATCTAAAGCAGGATTTTACCTGTTACTTGCAGGCTCCTTGTCTGCCATTATAGCATTGCTGACAGGAACTTTTTTTACTTCAGAAATGTCAGGTACGGCAGGTGATGTAAAAGAGACACACGAACTGTTTGCCTGGATAACTGTAATTTCTTCAGTTATTGCGGCACTCTTCAGGGTTTTTCTGTTTGTAAAAAAAACGGAGCAATCTGATCTGAAATGGGTAGCATTTGCACTGTATTGTCTGGCTGCAATTTCTGTAAGCATAACCGGGTTCTTCGGAGGATCCCTGGTTTATACCTATATGATGCCACTTTAACAAGATTTTAATAACCATTTAAATCAAAAGAAAGATGAAAAACATTTTAATATTAGTTGTTGCAATTCTGTTCATATTCGCGGGGTGTACTCCACCAAAACCGGTCAATTCAATTGCAAACTTAAGAGAAGGGATTAAGGGTGAAACAACGGCCAGTGCCAAATACGCTGCTTTTGCCCAGAAGGCACGTGAAGAAGGTTTTGATACCATTGCCGTCCTTTTTGACGCTGCCTCAAAAGCTGAAGGGATACATGCCGCCAACCACACGAAGGTATTGGAAGGATTAGGCGAAAAAACGGAAGATTTCAAACCTGAATTTGAAGTCAAGACGACGGCTGAAAATCTACAGGCGGCCATTGATGGCGAATCGTACGAAGTGTCCACCATGTATGTCAAATTTCTGGAGGATGCGAAGGCCGAAAAAGTTGAAAAAGCAACCACGTCATTTTCCTGGGCATCGGATACCGAGAAAAAACATGCTGAATTTTACAAAAAAGCGCTGGAAGCAGTAAATGCCAGGAATGAAAGTAATTTGCCGACTTCATATGCGGTCTGTCCGGTTTGCGGAAATACATATGACAATGCGAATGTTGATGAAAAGTGTGCTTTCTGCCAAACAGGGAAAGACAAATTCATAATCATTTAAACACAAAAGTCATAACATAGACTGGCATGATCCGCATTGGCGGAAGGTACAATTAAAAAGCCCGTTATTTGCAGATCAAGTAATCCACACCCCGGAGGTATTCAGGATCGCCTCTGTCAAAGCCTTGATTGACTCCCGGCGGAGCTAATTGACCATTACTCAAAGCTATTCCAAATGGCTGCGGCAATGCCATTTTCGGCTCTCCGCGAACATGCTGACCAACATGTCAGTAACTCCCCGGGAGTTGATCAAATAAAGTGTTTTGTCCAACCCGGGCAGAATCTCCGCAGAGAATTGGTAAATGCAATCGTTTTGTTTGGAAAAACATGAATTAAAGTAAATACGGTGGCGTTTTTTTGAAATTTGTTTCAGGTTATGGAAACTGAATTTCCCGAAAAAAGAACATTAAAGTTGATGATCAGCGAAAGACTTAACCTGATTGGCGAAAACCGCAAAATAATTTTCCAATTTTTGCTGGCCATCCTTTTTATGACCCTCGGGGCATGGTTTATCAAACACGAGCAGACTGAACTCGTGGAAGTCAGGCAAGTATTGCTCTCCTCGAAATGGCAGTTTCTGGCCCTGGGAATACTGGTTACCTGCATTTACCTGGTACTCCAGGGAATCATGTATAAAATGGCTTTTGCTACCGTTGGGAAAAAAATTCCCCTGTCGGTGACCACCCTGCTTTTTCTGAAACGGAATCTTATCAGTATTTTCATTCCGGCAGGCGGGGTTACCTCACTGGCTTTCTTTACCGGTGAAATTGAAA
>CAYWTT010000330.1:0-5065 GCA_964461245.1 uncultured Prolixibacteraceae bacterium
CTTCCCACCGGGCATAATCTATGGGCGGTGGGACATTCCCCTTCTACCAGAAAATGGTCTTCGTTCTGCTGGCCAGGGCAGAGGGCATAAATCCCAATTCCACGAATGGTTATATTCCGATACCCAGTAGAAAGTCAAAGAGGACATCCACATACTGAAAATTATACTCTGGATTTCCATCTCTGTCTTCTTTGTAAACTCCCATATCGTCAGTCAGCAACCCGTGCATGAGGATATACCTGAATCCACACGCTTTTTCACATAGGAAAGCTGATGCTGCCAATTGGCCCGCAATCTCTCGTTCGCACGGCCGGTACCGATGCATTCATTAAACATGGGATTGAGGTCACCTCTGACTTCATTGAAATTAATTTGGATGTTCCGTTCCCTTGCCTGGTTTTTTTCGCCGGAAATATCCTGAACGGGTGAAGAAGAGATCAGCACCCCTCCGAGAATGATAAGAAGTAGTTTTCTGGTTTTCATTGGTTCCTTGATTTAAAATTTTATTTTTTGCCTCTACTTCTCATTCTCCTCCTGACAGAGACCGGACTTTTATGATTCGAAATATAAAGTCAGGGTAATGTTTGGTCTGTCAAGGCACCCAACCGGATGGTTCCCTGTCTGGGAATTAAGGTCCCTGTGTTTTCGTCACGTCCCTGCAGCAGGTATTTGGCATCCTTCTTCCCGTAACTTTCGACCGCCTGCCTGGTCAGTTCGCCAAGCAATTTTCCCTGACCATTCAGCCGGTTGAAAATCAAACCTGTTTTTAGGCTGCTGAAGTCGAAAAGCATATTTTGGTCTCCTTCGCTATCCCCGGCAATAAACAGGGGGCCATAGCCGTACCTCCCTGACGGACCGGCCAGGAACCGATTGATTGCTTCGGTTTTGCCGGTTCCATGGGTCTGGATATAGCCTTTCCGAAACACGGGAAGGATTTTTCCTGAAAGATCGCGTTCGAGTTCCATGGCAATGACGTTCGAAGCAGCATTGTGATAACCGAAAGCCGGATTGGAAGAAATTGCCCGGATCACGTCGGTAAATGAAGCTGAACAAACCCATACATCGAACCCGGCTTCGCGAAATTTGGCATAAAGTTCCTGCAATTCGGGCACCAGGCGGAGTCCGTTATCCCAGGTTACACTCACCTGACCGGCATATTGCCCTGGAAGTTCATCGTCCACGGGGCTTGTCCAGGTCACTTTTTCAATTTTCTCCCCTTTCTGCCAATCGACCGTATGGGCAATCATCTCATAAATCCTTGCCGAATCAAGCCCGGCAAAGAGGTAGGTTACCCAGGGATAAGCCTTATCGGCGCTGTAAGTGGTGTAAATGGCATCGTACAAAAAACGGACCTTGGTAATGAAGTTCCTGTAGTGGGGATTCAGCTTTACCTCGTCAAGGGACGAAGAGCCGCCGCCGTGGAGCCCGATGTAATGGTCATAAAGCCAGGTGTAGCTGCCTGATATATCAGCGATGATCTTCCCGGTGCTGAATTTCTGACCTGCAGCGTTGGGTTCCGTCAATTCCGCTGATGTGTCGATCCCCGTCCGCATGGCTGAATCCAGCACGGCAGGAGTACAACCGAAAATCAGGTTTTCCAGCTGGTAAATCAGGGTGGCCTCCTCGATATCGAGGAACACCGAGGTATTGTCCCAGTCAAAAACGACATAGGGTGGCCTGGCAGGATCGTAAGAGTCACCAGCTTTGCCGAAACGGTTGATGAGGTTTTCAATTTGTTTTTTGTTGAAGGGATCCCAGTTTCCTGAAAGTTCAGTCAGCTGAATCCTTTGCTTCGGAGAACAGCCTGTGAGTAAAAGAGTCCCTGCAATAACAATTCCGGTAAAGAGTCTTTTCATGGTATGTGAATTTTATCTGGTAAGTTCCTGCGGCCAGTATAACAATGATCCTCCAAATCTAAGTGTAATGATCCAGAATGACAAATCTGCAGGTCTTTTTACACATTTTGAAAATTTACAGGATCGGATCTGACATGGGATGTCTGCAGATCCCATCTTACCCTTTCAGGTATAGGTTGCTGTCGCCATAACTCAGGAAGCGAAAATCGTTTTTAAGGGCATATTCGTAAGTTTCTTTCCAACCGGGACCCAGGAAAGCAGCCACCAGTAAAAGCAGGGTGCTCTGAGGCTGGTGAAAGTTGGTGATCATCCCGTTGACCAGGCGGAAAACGTAACCCGGTACGATGATGATGGAAGTGGTGAAATTCAGGTGTTCCAATGCATGTTGTTCCATGAAACGGAGGATATTCAGGAGGGATTGTCGGGTGTCTGCGGGTGGCCCGGGCTGGTATGGCTCCCATTGCTCCACATGAGGCATCTGTCCGGGAGTAAGGGTGGAGGCTTTGATTCCCAGCCAGTAAATACTCTCCAACGACCTTACCGATGTGGTGCCTACAGCAATAAGCTCACCCCGGTGACGGAGGAGTTGCCGGATCAGTTTTTTGGTTATGATCACCGTTTCGGTATGCATTGTGTGGCCGGAAATCTCCTCCGTTTTCACGGGTTGAAAAGTTCCTGCTCCCACATGCAGTGTCAATTCGGTAAATCCGATGTTTTTAAGGGCCAGTTTCTGCAGAACTGCAGGGGTAAAGTGGAGACCGGCCGTGGGTGCAGCCACTGATCCGTCAATTTTGGCATACAGGGTCTGGTACCTCAAATTATCGCTCTCTTCCGATTCACGGTTAAGATAGGGTGGAATGGGAATTCTTCCGGCTGCTTCAAGTACCGTGGCAAATGTGTCGGCAGAGTTCCATGAAAAGCGGATTGTGAATCCCTGTTCATCTTTTTCCGTCATTTCAGCACGAAACAGCAGTGTTCTTTCGTCAGGCATGGAAACCCGTTGTTCCAGAATCCCTTCTTTCCATTTTTTTGCATTCCCCACGAGGCATCTCCACTCTGTGCTGCCCTGCTGCTGGAACGACAGCTGGTAATCGGCAGGATGAAAAGGTTCGAGGCAGAATATCTCGATCCTTGCACCCGTGGGCCGGTGGAACACAATCCGGGCATGAATCACCTTTGTGTTGTTCGAAACCAGCAGGGATCCTCCGGGCAGGAAACGGTCTATCCCGGAAAAAACCGACTCAGAGATGTTCCCCTTTTCCCATACCAGCAATTTGGACTGGTCCCGCTCAGTCAAGGGGAAAGTAGCGATTCTCTCATCGGGCAGCTCGTAAAAATAATCGCTCATGGCTATTTTGGGTATCTTCAGGACCATCCCCTTTTTTGCGGCAAAAATAGGGTGAGTTTCAATATAATTCCGTTACTTTTTTATAAAATTATGCTTATGGGAATAAAACCTGCCCTTTTGCTGCTGCTGATTTTCCTGTTTATATCCAATGACCTGTGTGCCCAAGATCTGCTTTATAAGCAAACGGTGAAAAATGGAGGTGGTGGTTCAGCTGAAATCAGGACAAAGCCGGTCCTATAAACGGTATAATCACACCGATGTTTTCATTTATTGCATCAACACGGTTCTCCTCGACAGTATTGTGTGTCAGAACGGGGAACGGGAGAAATTCATAGAAACCGCCCCCCTTCTTTTGTGCAGGAACCTGACCGTCCGGTTTTTGTCGGTCGTCGCTACTTCGGTACCTATGTTCCTGCATCATTATACGGAAATCCTTCGTTCGGCTATGAGTACTGGCCCTGGTTTTTGCTGCGGCTTTCCTCAATCTGACCGGCGGCTGTTACTATTTCAGGGTCAATCATGTCTCCCCGACTGCTGAAACTTTAACAGCTGCCCAAAGTGCCAGAAAGACCATCATCTTTCATTTCAATGTAAAAAAGTGGGTACTGAATGATGTGGATATCAGAGAGGATTACCTGAACGGGAGGATTGCCGAATACACACAGATTCCCCTTTTCCGGCCGGTGAGACAGGATAAGCCCAACCGATACTCAAAAAGATATAATTTGGATCAACGTTTTCTTCTGAATGAAGTTCACCTTTATGTGAATGAATATTCAGAGGCCGGCAGTAGAAGGATCAACATTCCTTTCCGATCTATCAGCCGGATAGATCTGTATGATCATGATACGGCTACAACGGTGGGTACATGGTTCCTCGCGGCCTTGGGTGCGGGAGCCCTGGCGATGACCGGGTGTGCAGTGCTGTTTATTATTTTCAAAGAATCCTGTCCGTTCATCTATATCTGGGATGGAATGGAATACTCCCTTTGCTGGAAGAACGCTGAAAATGCTGCAGAATCCCTTTATATATATCATAATCTTTTCCCAGGGAAAAGACTGCCGGACTGAAATGACCTGAATTAACCTGAAAAACCGGTGAGAGATCCCAAACGCCTGCCACTGTAATTTAAATTCAATATCTTTGTTCAAACCTTTAAGAGGATAATCTGTTATTGAAGAATACAAATCAAAAAACGAGAATATGGATTATGAAATTTTAGTGATCGGGAGCGGTCCGGGAGGATATGTAACGGCAATACGGGCTTCTCAGCTGGGATTTAAAGTGGGAGTGATTGAAAAGGAAAACCTGGGAGGTGTATGTCTCAACTGGGGATGCATTCCCACCAAATCGTTGCTGAAGAGTGCGCAGGCATACGAATATGCCGCACATGCCGCCGATTACGGTGTTACCGTCACGGGAGAGGTAAAACCCGATTTTGAAGCCATGGTGAAACGAAGCAGGGGAGTGGCCGAAGGAATGAGCAAAGGCGTCCAGTACCTTTTCAAGAAAAACAAAATTGATCTGATTGCCGGTTCCGGCAAACTGGCCGGTAAGAATAAGGTGGAAGTAACCGATGCAGACGGTAATAAAAAGGTGGTCACCTCACAATACATTATCCTGGCCACGGGAGCCCGTACCCGGCAGTTACCCAATCTGCCGCTCGATTACGAAAAAGTGTTTGGTTACCGGAAAGCCATGACCCTTCCCAAACAGCCCAAATCGATGGTAGTCGTCGGATCCGGGGCAATCGGCAGCGAGTTTGCCTGTTTTTATCAATCCATCGGCACCGAAGTAACCCTGGTCAAATTTCTGCCCAATGTGGTTCCGCTGGAGGATGAGGAAGTCTCCAAACAGCTGG
>CAYWTT010000331.1:0-5035 GCA_964461245.1 uncultured Prolixibacteraceae bacterium
TGCAGGATATCATGGGCAAAATGCCTTTCCTTGAACTACTCGAAAAAAGTTCCGAATCCGTTATGGCAGAAAAGGTAACCGAAATGGCAAAAGGAATCAAAGACAGATCAATGAAGAAATTCGGAGAACTGATCATACATCTTCATTCAATATCGCCAGTGAGCGGTGCGATTAAATTTGAAATTGCAGAACAATCGGAGAAGGTTTTTGAGATGAAAGTCACTGAATGCCTGATGGCCAAACTCTATAGAGAAATGAATGCCCATCTGATCGGGTTTTCCATTGAATGCCATCCGTCAGATGCAGCTGTCAAGGCTTTCAATCCCAATGCAAAAAGCATGAAACTGAGAAACATAATGATCGGGGATCCCTACTGCGTTGATAGGTATGAGGTGGTTTAACTGCATTACACAGTGCATCAGCCTTCGCAAATGCTACGGCTGGCGAGGCGCAAAGAGCATAGGCTTGGAGCAAGGAGCATTGGAGCAAGCATAGGAGAGCTGCCTTTATAGAAGTCTTTTTATCTAAAATCTGCGCATCTTTCAAAAGAGATACCTTATGGTAAAGGCGAAGTCCCATGGGATCACGGTGAAGCCGTTTCTGCCACCGATGTCAAAATAAGGCTTGACTTCCAGCCCGAATGTAAGCGGTACTGCAATGATGCTGTATTCCAGTCCGGCCAGCCCGTCAACTCCTGCCAATGGTTTCGTCATCACTTCGGTATATTGGTTCATATCCTTTGTCCGGATTTCGTCCCAACGCCTGTAACCGGCATGAAGACCTGCTCCAAAGACAAATTCAAGCTGATCGGTGAAGGAGAAAAGTCCGGTCCGGTGAAATTCATATAACCCGTGAAGTTGAAAACCCCTCTGCCGGGAACTCAACAGCAATCTTACCGAGTTATCCTTTGTCAGGAAATGCCGGTATTCAATCCCCGAACTCCATCCTCCCCTTACGCCGACAGCACGGTTGAATTCCTGGCCATATGCGATGGAAGTGCCGAGGACCAGCCATAGTAACAAGGTTTTTTTTTTCATTTTAAGGCGATCTTTGGATTAAAATCTCAAATAACAGTAATCATCCCTCTGCATGATATTCCCGGACCTAATTTCCCAGGGATATCACGGAAAATCTCTCTTTGTTAACCACAGAACCGGGTTGGAGCTTGTCGGTAAGGATCTCCGATTTCCGATGGTTGACCAAATTCTCCTTTTTCATATTAAACGTGAAAAATTTCCCGTTGTTTTGTTAGTGAAGGTCGCAGAGGGTCATAATTTAAGTCTGATTCCCCGCGAGACCTGGATAAATGGTTGTCATCAGAAGAAGGCGGATTTTTCAATCCATGAAATTTTCCTGTTGAATCTGCATTCGTAACCGATGGCTTCGACCGACAACCATGCCGTCAGGATCTTGTCGGATGAACTGTTCCCCTTTTCAGGGCCGGCAAGGATAGTTGCAAAAAGGCTTCGGGAGAATCCCTCCATGCTATCTATTCAGCCATGTTCTTCCGGATTCCTTTTCTATAGCGTTTTCAAGACCGGTCAATTCAGCCAACCCTTTCAGCCTTCCGGTGAGGGGATAGCCAGGATGGGTGTTTAATTGAAAATCGCCCAGCATTTTAATGCCATGGTCAGAACTAAGCGGCATCCGGTAATCCTTTCTGCCTGTGGAGATCCTGCGGTGTTGTTCTTCAAGGAACACTTTCATCAGGGCATACATATCGATCTCTCCGTCGAGATGGCCCGATTCATAAAAGGTGTCTTCATCCAGCCAGCGGGTATTGCGGAGGTGCAGGAACTGGATACGCGAAGCCAGCTGATGTGCCATGTCCGGCAAGTCATTGTCCCTGCGGGCGGAAAGTGATCCGGCACAGAATGTCAATCCGTGGCTGGATGAGGAACTTAGTTCCATAATTTTGAGCAAGTCATTCAGGGAACCTGCAATACGGGGTAATCCCAGTACAGGGTAAGGTGGATCGTCAGGATGAATAGCCATTCGGATGCCCGTTTCTTCTGCCACCGGAAGTATGGCATCCAGAAAATAATTCAGATTATCCCTCAGCTCTTCCGTACCGGTCTGTTGATAAAGTTGAAGGTATTTCAGGAAAAGTTGCTTATAATCAACGTATTCCCCCTTGATCACCCCGTCGATAAATCCCTGGGAGACCACAATGATATTCCGGGCGAGTAATTCCCTTTCTTCCGGAGTCATATGCCAGAATATGCGGTCGGCTTTACGGATTTGTTCCGGGGAATAGTCTTGCATGGCTCCTTCTCTTTTGAGGATAAACACATCAAAAGCCACGAAGGTGGGAAAATGGAAAAGCATCGATTCGCCACCTGAAGGAGTTTTGTAATGAAGATCGGTCCGGATCCAGTCGAGAAGAGGCATGAAATTGTACACCACAGTGTCTATTCCGCATTCACCCAGGTTGCGCAACGATTTGCGGTAGTGGTGGATCAGTTTGTCCCGGTCATGGGATCCGTTTTTTATTTCTTCATGTACAGGAAGACTTTCCACGACACTCCAGTGCAAACCGTACGATTCAATCTCATTTTTAGTTTTCAGTATCTCTTCTTTGGGCCAGGTTTCGCCGTTAGGGATATGGTGCAATGCCGTCACCACTCCCTGGATTCCCATTTGTTTCAGATCGTTCAGCGTGATTGCATCGCTTGGACCGAACCAGCGCCATGTTTTTTCAAAGGCCATATCACTTGCAGATTAAATTTTCAAACAAGAACCGACCGCTGTAAACCCGTCGGTATTCATTACCGGATCCGATTCCTGAAAAAAGTCAGATTCCGCTGCAGGAACTGAATCCTCCATCGACGGGTAACACGGTGCCGGTCATGAAGCTGGCTGCTTCAAAGCACAGGAAGATGATGACGCCATTCAAATCTACCATCTTCCCGAAACGTTTCATCGGTGTTTTATTGATCACATTCAGGCTGCGCTGGGTGTAGCTGCCGTCAGGATTCAGTAAAATATCACGGTTCTGTTCGGCGGTGTTGATCAGGATATCAATCCTGCCCCAGTTCTCAATGACCAATTTTTCAGCATCCTTCAGCTGATATATATCCATCACATCGGCTGAGACAGGCATGGCTTCCCCCCCCATTTTCCTGATTTTCGTTACTTCCCGTTGTACCTTTGATATATCACGGCCCAAGACGGCAATTTTTGTGCCTTGCATGGACAGGGATTCCGAAATACTGCTGCCCAATGTTTCGGCACCTCCGGTTACAATGGCAACTTTTCCGCTGATATCAAACAGATTGTTCATATTCAAGCAGTTTAGCATATAAATTTAATAAAAAGGAGGATTCCCCGGAACCATCCTTTCATTTTTATTGAAGGCTATTTGCTATTCCCGGGATATGGATAAAATCGGTAACTTTCGGCCAAAAAATGGCGCGATACAAGCTATGGCTGGAGTATGACGGAAGCCGTTATTACGGATGGCAGGCACAGAAGGGGAACCGGACGGTCCAGGGAGAGTTTTTCAATGTACTGGACAAGTTGTTCCCGGGGGAAAAATTTGAATTTTACGGTGCTGGCCGGACTGACAGCGGGGTCCATGCCCTGGAACAAGTTGCCCATCTCGATGTGGCAAAAGAGCTGCCCATCCGGAAGCTTCAGTTTGGGATGAACGATCTTCTTCCGGCGGATATTCATGTGATGCACCTGGAGAAGGTCCATCCACGTTTTCATGCCCGGCATGATGCAGTGGCCAGAAGTTATGTCTACCTGATTTCCAGGCGGAGAAGCGCCTTTGAGAAAACACACTGCTGGTGGGTTAAAGACAGGCTGGATGTGAAACTGATGCGGAAGATGGCCATATGGATGACAGGGATGCACGATTTCCGGTCATTTACCGATCAATCGCCGGAGGAGGGCTCCACCCTGGTGGAGATAAAATTCACAGATATCCATGAGATGGGCGATATGATTGCTATCCATATCACAGGATCCCATTTCTTGTGGAAAATGGTGCGGCGGATGACCGGACTCATGGTAGAAGCAGGAAGAGGAAACCTGGCCTTGAGGGATGCACAGGAATTGTTCAGCCTTTCTTCTTCCTTACCGGCGCAGTTTACAGCCCCTCCTTCAGGTTTATTCCTCCACCGGATTTACTATCCGGGAGATGAAATTCTGAGGGGACCTATGTATATGCCGGTTCTCCTGAATCTCTGACTGGTTCAGATAATCTCTTTCCCCATCTTCCGGGCAAGCTCCGTGCTCATATCCGTCAGTTTGTATTTCTGAATTTTCCCGCTGGCGGTCATGGGATATTCATTGACAAAGAAGATATAACGCGGAATTTTATACCGGGCTATTTTCCCCAGGCAAAAATCGGTAACCTCTTCTTCGGTAAGGGTATAGCCCTTTTTAATCTTGATGAAAGCGCCCACCTGTTCCCCATATTTGGGACTGGGGACAGCCGCCACTTCCACTGCTTCGATCTGTTCCATTTTAAAGAGGAAATTTTCGATCTCTCTCGGGTATATATTCTCCCCTCCACGGATGATCATGTCTTTTATCCGGCCGGTAATCTTATAAAACCCGTCCTCTGTTTTGACAGCCAGGTCGCCTGAATGGAGGAATCCATCCTTGTCGATGGCTTTACGGGTAGCCTCTTCATTTTTGTAATACCCTTTCATGACATTGTACCCCCGGCAGCAAATCTCTCCCTGTTCTCCTACTGCACATTCTTCACCGGTGTCGGGATTCATGATTTTCACCTCCACGTTGGGAAGTTCAAATCCTACCGTGGTGGCTTTCACTTCCGGAGAATTATGGGTACGTGTGGCGGTCATTCCGGGTGAGGTTTCCGTCAGGCCGTACACGATGATAATGTCTTTGGCATGCATCTTTGTCATTACCTGGTTCATTGTTTCAATGGGGCAGAGTGAGCCTGCCATGATCCCGGTTCGCAGACTGGTCAGGTCAAACATGTCGAACATCGGGTGATGCAACTCCGCAATGAACATGGTGGGTACACCGTAAATGGCGGTACATTTCTCCCGTTGGACTG
>CAYWTT010000332.1:0-4996 GCA_964461245.1 uncultured Prolixibacteraceae bacterium
GCGCATAGCCGGTACAGGTCTCATTTTCTGGAACGAAAACGATTCGCGTCAGCGGTTTTTCTGAAAACAGGTAGGTTTTCCCGTCGAAGTTAAAATCCCTGCACTGATAACCGTCAAAGGCCAGCAGTTCATTCTTATGATCTGTCCGGAAGGCCACCGAGAGTTTACCCGAATAGCTGATATTATGACCATTTACCTTGAAGTTTTCCAGGTTGATCTCATCGGAAGGCATGGGATTTTCGGCCAGGAATTTTTTGTCTGCTTCATTGTCCCGGGAGAATCCTCCCTGCCAATTTTCCCTGTGGGTGCGGTAGTGACGGACAATGATGGTCGTTCCGTTAGGGAATCGGGTTGTCAGATAATCACTGTTCCTGGATACATATTCGGTATTGTCGTTTGCTCCAGGAAATTGCCCGGTTGAGGGATAAGCCCCTGCTGCATCCAGGATTTCAAAAAGGGTACGGGTCTCATATCCCAGGCTGGCCGACTGGTCATCACGCGGGCGGAATCCCCAGAAACTGGCCGATCCTTTCCCTGATTTCGAGAAAACGCCCACTGTTTTACCGTCGGTCTGAGCAACCACTACTGCCCCGGGATAAGGATCCACCGGATAGATCCGGTCGACCAGAAAATCGGTAAGGATGGTTTGGGAGGGCACCTTCCCGAAATGGTTTTTAAACTCCACGATCTTGCCTGAAGCAATTTCTCCCTGGTATACAGAATGGTTGTAATTACACTGAAAAAGATCAGACCATTGGGCAGAGCAGTCTTCTCCTTCTTCATCGATAAGGGGCGGAGCGCCAAACCATAAGATTTTTCCGCCGGAAACGGTGAATTCTTTCATGAAGTTCAGCAATCCGGATTTGGGAAGGGGTTCGTATATAGCCACCAGGACAGAGTAACTTTTTCCGGCGATCCTGATCCGTCCATCTGAAGTGATTTGTCCCATTTCTAAAAGCTTGTCGGAGGTGATGTAATTGGCATAGGCATACTGGGTCATCCAGCTGCCGAAGCGTGGTTCAGCCGCCACCAGGTTCATCGGGTAAAGAATGAGTACATCGGCGTCGCGGTGCACATGACCGGTCATCAGGTCGATGGACCGGGAAGCCTGGGCACCGAATGCGTTATTGACTGCCTCTTTCCGGATCCGGGCTGCTTCGGGCATTCCCCAGTATGCCGCGTAGGCGTTGGGATATTTGTTGATCACTCCGATCGAGGCAGCCAGGGCAGCCCCGTAATAGTTGCGGTCGAGCCAGCCACATTCGGCAAAATCATTGCCGGTAGGCTGCAGATAATCGCCCCATTTAAAATAGTCGTAGCAGGCTGCTGAGGCCTGTTGTACCGTATTAGACCAGATAAAATTTGATGTGTATTCATATTGATAAGCATACTGATGCAATTTCTCCGTATTCCAGAGGTCGATCGTTGGGCTTTCAGCCCATGATGCATGAGCGCTTGTGCGTAATTCCCTTCCGTATAACCCTTCGGCATATTTCTTGGCTTCACAAAATAAATCGACAACCTGGTTGTTCAACAGTTTGTAATACCGGTGACGCATCAGCACCGCATGTTGAATGTCAGCAGGCGTATTCCCAGCCACATACTGCATATTGACCGGAGCCACTGCCTTATTTAGTTCTGGCTGCATCCCATACGCAAAATAGAGGAATTGTTTTTCATCCAGCGGATCCCCGAATTTTTCAGCGTAAGATTTCCCCATGGACGGAGTATAATACCTGAGACAAAATTGTCCGTTATCGTGGTGATCAAAATAAAACCAATCCTGCTGAATGTGCATCTCATCAGAATATAAAGAAACCAGGTTCACTCCCTTGTCATAATATTTTTTCAGCAGATTCTTCAGGAACGGTAGAGCCTCGGGACTAAAATAATCCATTTCAGGCGTTTCATATTCGAGGATGACCAGCACCCTGTCGTACCCTTGGGCCTGTTCGCTGCCTGTGCAATAGAAATTGATCAGCTCGGCATTAGGGGAAGTTTCTGACTCAGTTTTCTCAATGCCGGTATTTTCACGGGATGAAGGGTATCGGTCTGCCTGAATTCCTTCTGTCAGTTCAATAATGTCGGAAGAGTTTACCATCTTGTAAGGGCTGTTTCGTATGGGCTTTTCTTTAAATGCATACGTTTTGTATCCTTTCATTTTGATGGCAAAACGCCCCTTATTGTTGGTCCAGAACAATTGTTTCCATAGCTGGACATTGAATTTGCCCGTCTGGGGATCCCGCATTCCTGTTTTGTAATGCACCCAGCACCCCGACTGTCCCGTGCTTTTTTTGAAAGCGTTTCCCAGTTCCAGGGGACTCAGCAGGCTTAAGTCAATACCCATTCCGTAGTCTAGTGCAAAATCGCTGATAATCTTTATTTTATCAATATACTCATCCATATCGGGGGTGAGCCGGCGTTCCGCTCCGGCATCCTTCCGGTATTGCCTGAAGAACTCATCGAACGCAATGGTCAATACTTTGTCACCCCGTTTCTTTCCCTGCTCACAGATTTCCCTCAGGCTGGCATACTCTTTTTTTAAACCGGTGGATACATCGATTTTGGTATCCGGATTCAATAAATCATTCAGTTGTTTGTCACTGGTAAGTATGACAAATGCAGCATAATCCGGCATGGTCAGCCATAAAAAAGCCAGAACCAGAAGTCCGCGAACCCATTTTGATCCCATTTTATTCATAATCTGTTGTGTAAGGCGGAGATGTCACCAGGTTAAACTTCCGGCCATCTTCTGCCGTTTAATTCACTTTCCTGTATCCAATAAGCAGGGATGCCGGTTTCTGCGGAATAGCCAGATCCAATCCCTCCATCAAATCTTTTCCTTTTTTGACAACCTTGATGGCATAATCTTCAAAAAAGAGTTCATAATCAGCATTTTCTGAAAGCCCGGACAACTTTGTGTGAATCGATTCGGTTTTGCATTCATCCCGACGGAAAGCAAGTACTATCCCATCGCCTTTTTCAGGCCGGTTCAACTGGTAGGCCAGCCAGGCGTTATCGCGGGTATTGGCAGGAGTAAGCGGGTAGTAATCACCGTAAAAATAGGGTCTCAGGTTCTTGAAATCCCGGATCCGTTTCTGGATGGAAGGAATGGATTCCGAGACTTTCCCGGTGATTTCCCAATTTGAAACTGCCGTAGCCCCGAGGCCCGAGCGGAAGGTGTAACTGTCGGTTTTATAGATGGCTGTTCCGTGGATTGGCAGGTAAAAATTCAATCCGTAAGTATGGCACTGGTATCCGTTGGGTTCACCATACTGATAATCAGTTCTCCAGAGGGGAGCGCTCCGGGAGGTGGTCTCCAGGTCAATTCTCCGGCCACCGCTGGCGCAATTGTCTATCAGCAGATTGGGGAAGCGATCCAGCAGGGCATCCCAGAAGGCATAAAGTCCTTCGATGTGCCTGATCTCGGAAATCCCTGTCCGGTTGGGTTGATCGTTGGCTTCCCAGTAAGGCATCGGGTCGAAATTGAAATCCTGCCGGTAATAATCGATCCCTTCACTTTTCAACAATTCTGTGATATGGTTGGTCATCCAGTTCAGGGCATCTTTGTTTCCCAGGTCAAACAGGTAATTTTCATTTTTCGGGAGTTTGATCAGCCATTCCGGATGTTCCCTGTCGATCTGGGTTTGGGGGCGTACCCTTTCAGGTTCAAACCAGACCATGAATTTGGCTCCGGAAGCGTGAACCGCATCGGAAACAGGTTTCAATCCCCTCGGGAACCGCTCTTTATCCACCGTCCAATTGCCGACATTCTTCCACCAGCTTCCATCCTGATTAAGTCCGTTGCATCCGGTGTACCAGCCGGCATCCAGCCAGAACAATTCCGGCAACACGTTGAATTGCTGATAGCGTTTTACCAGGGCTACGGCAAATTCCTCCGTCAGGCATTCGTACTCGCCACAAGGGGCCGGATCGCCATAATCGAAACTTCCCGAAAGGGGATATCCGGCAAATTGGCCGTTTATTTTGCGCGAATGGTGAGCCAGTATAAATCTTCGGAACTGGTTATGACCGACCATCCGGTCGCTGCCTTTCCAGTAAAGCAGACAAATTTTAGGGGTACGGATCTCTTCCTTCGGATAAAGCACCAGTTTCATCCTTTCCATGCCTGATTTCAGGGTAACTGATTTCTCCCCCGAATGCATCACATCGGCATACCATTTGCCGGTCCATCCCACGGCGACCATGATCCCTTCCTGACCGGGCATCTCGATGTTAAAGAACGGGAATGCCGTATTGTCGGACGAACGACCACCGATGGGAGTCAGGTATATGTTTTTCCCCGCCTGCAACAGGTCATCTGAAGGTAAAAAGTCGCTTCGATCGGCATTACTTCCTTTGGAATGGTGGAGAATGAAGGTGCCGCTTTCTTCGGAGATAAAGGTCTGGTCAACCACGGCGGCTTTTTCAATGAGCGGTGAATTTTTTGACGAAGTATTGACAAAACTCAGCACCCATTCCACTGCTGGAAAATCGTTAAAACGGGTGAGGGTGCATTTCACTTTCAAACCTCCCTCTTTTTCCGACCAGGTGTAAACGATCATTTCTGAATTGGGTTCGGCTGATTTCACCTTTTCTGCGCTGAATTTCCAGTTCTTAATGAACTGATTGGAACTTTTGCCTCCATAGATGAAAGAAAATGGAGGGACTTTCCCCTGTGCAAAGTTTTGATCGACCCAAGCCTGAACCATGTTGTCGGTCGCTGGTATCTGACCAGTCATGGCAACGCCGGTTTTCGTCTGCAGGGAGAAAATAACTCCCAGAATCAGGATGAACAACCGCAAAGCGGAGCTGATGCTGTTTTTTTGTCTCTCTTTTTTCATCGTTTAAGCTATTTGGTTTGAATTTTATTTCATCAACAAATTGAAAGGCTCTTCATTCTTATCCAGACAGGCTACTGCCTGGATGAGGGCATGAGGATTTGTGCAGCTGACCGGATTGTCGGAAATATAGTTTCGCATCCTGCACCCGAAGA
>CAYWTT010000333.1:0-4993 GCA_964461245.1 uncultured Prolixibacteraceae bacterium
CCTGCATCTCGTCGATCAGCAGGTGCTTCACCCGCGTATTGGGCTGGTTGCCGTCGAGCACGAGACGGAGGTAGGCCAGTGGCGCCAAGTCGGCATTCTCGAGGCAGCGGTTCTTCCGGAGTTGAAACATTTCGGGTTTGCCCACCCAGTCAAAGAAGGCCTTGTACACCTCCAGGTCGTTGAGGGCGCCGAACATGTTGCGGATCTCCCTTCGCACCAGGTTGCGGTTGTCGGTTGTGACTGGAATCCGGTACTGCACCTGCGTCAGGTCGAGGATGTAGTCGGCCATTACGTCGAACCGTTGCCGTATGGGATTTCGGTCAAACCTCCGGAACTGTTCACCGATGAATTCCCCCGGAATGATGAAGCCGTTGGTGAGTCTGATGTCAGCCGGTGTGAACCAGTGGTTCTCAATATGGAGGATAAAGGCATCTAGTTTCGTGATGAATTCAAACGACGCCTTGTATCGGATCCGTTCGATAAACCCGGGATGTGGTTTGCCCAGAAGTTCCTTCACCTGTTCGAAGATGTTCTGATACCTGTACTTGTGGTCAAGGACTCCCGAAAGGATCACCTCCATGCTGGTCTCCGGAACAGTCTCTTCCCCCAGTTCGGGTAGCACGTTGGAGATATAGTCGGCGAAAACTTTGTTGGGTGAGAGGATCAGGATGTCTTTGGAGCGTATTTCCCCCTTGCAGGAATAAAGCAGAAAGGCGATGCGGTGAAGGGCGATGGAGGTCTTCCCGGAACCGGCGACGCCCTGGATGATGAGTGTGGAGGCCTCCTCGTTGCGGATAATGCGGTTCTGTTCCCGCTGGATGGTGGCCACAATGTTCCGCATCTTGTCGTCGGCATGGGAACTGAGTGCCTCCTGGAGGATCTCGTCGTGCACCGTAATGGAACTCTCGATCATGTATTCCATTTCCCCCTTGCGGATGCGGTACTGGCGCTTCAGGGAAACCTCTCCCTTGATCTCTCCGGAAGGGGTGGTGTAGTAAGCCTCTCCGAGCTCGTAGTCATAGAACATGCCGGAGATGGGGGCCCGCCAGTCGTAGATGAGATTCGTCTTCGTCCGGAAATCATAAAGTGAGTGGATGCCGATATACACCGGGAGGGTGGAGTTGCCCGTACCGTTTTCCCGGAAATCGATCCTTCCAAAGTAAGGGGTGTCGAGAATTTTGCCAAGGCGCGCGCTTTTGGCGATCACATTTTCGCCCATGGCATAGAGGTTAAGAATGCTCTCGCGCATGGAGCGCTTCTCCTGACCGTCGATCTCCTTGTTCTCCCAAAGGTAGGCTTTGTACTCCTTCAGGGTTTGCACGTGGTCATCGACCGAGCTTCTGGCCTCTCTGATGATCTCCCTGATGATGGTCAGGATATGCCGGAGGTGCTGTTTCTCCTGTTGTTCGGTTTTGTTGACTGTTACTTGCATAAAAAGAAAGCTAAGCTCCTGTCTAATAGAAAGAAACCAGATAATTATTTCTGAAACGTTAAAAACAGTATTTACTGATTTTGTTTTTCAATAAGGTTTATTATTGGTGCCTCTTTTAGTAAACATCATATTCCCTTTTCTTAACTGGAATAGATTTTACTTTTCCAATATTTTTCATAATTTTCCTTAATGTTGACTCTAATTTGTCCGTATCCGGGGGATTCCCCCAGAACAGGTCTTCAAGTAAATAATCCTTATTTTCAATAATCTCCATTATTTGCATAGTAAGTTTTTCGGCTTTGTTTAGATATTCCTCTTCATTTTTACACTTAGAAACGAGTACCCCATATTGTAAGGTCAAATCGTGAGTCAGTTTCTCCGCTTCTATTAAAATTCCCTGGTAGGCTTCTTTTGATAAATCATCGGTATCCATATATAGGTTGTGTTATGCTCAGTCCGCGAAATTGAGTTTTTTTTCTTTTCTCTCCAAATATGTGACAATTATAGCCAGCCTGATGAGACCAGTCGAACTGCCAGATAAAAGACAGTCAGGAATTCGCTCCACAGCAGTCCGGCCATCCTGTAACGTCCCATGGTCATCTGACTGTCCGCTTTCTGGTTCATATGCTCATAATGGAACACAATCCGCCTGAAAACCATATCAAACACTATAAGTAAACCCCAAGGGAGATCAGCGTCATCAGGAGGAAAAGGGTGATTTCAGTTTTGAGAAACTTCACGGATATAGTTGGTTTGTTCCTTCTTTAGGCTACGAATGAAGTAATTCGGCGTCAAAGGGCATTTTCTGTGATCCTTTTCCAGCTTGATTCTATGGTGAGCTGGTCGGTTTCATCCAATCTGATCTCTGCAGTCCAGACATTTGCTACATATTTTTGATTTAACAGGGTTAATTCCTCAGAGAAGAAAAATTTCTTATCCTTGATGATCAGATATCCGGCCAGAATCATAAAAAGTATTGTCTGGATAATCTTGCTGTCAGGGTGAGTGGCAAAAATCTCGTTAAAAAAACTGCCGTAATATGAAATACCACAGGAAGCAAAATATTCCTTTTGGTCATGTAGTATAACCATTTCATTATCAAGACATAAGGGATTGTGCTTACCATGAAGTTCAGACTATAAATCCACCCAGACTCAACAAGGTTTGCCTGATTATAATCTTTGATGGTTGACAAGGGAACATGCCAGATAGCCCAGTATGCTTCAAAAATCAGAGAAGTATAAAACAGATTGAATGTATTTCTCAAATTATAGGTGCCATACGAATACCAGGCCAGCTCTTCAAATATGGGAGCTATGATCAGTAAGAACTCCTGAAGTAAAACTGAAATGTCCGGTGATTACAAACTGGTTTGGACTATATCCAAATAGTAAGGAAATCGCGATTGCCGCCAGGATGCTTGCGAGCATGATAAAGAAAGTGAGGAAGATATACCAGGGGCTAATGCTTCTGAAATTAAGGAATCTGTGATAAAAGTTAAGACTTCAGTTTTAAAAATTTATTCCTACGGAAAGGAGTGAAATCTCCAGGTTCTTCCCTTTGTGATTCCCCATCCCATAGCCTATTTCCAGTACCGAAACAAACCCTTTTTCTCTTTCAAATCTCAGGGGACTCAATTGCAAACCCAATGCAAAAACAGGAGAAACAGGACGCGAGCCATCCTCCAGCAATATTTCTGTCCGGTCACCAAAGATTGCAGATACTCCTGCATACCCCGCAGGAGCCCAAACCCCGCTTTTCTTATAGCCCAGAGCTACCCGGAATGAACCCGCATTGCCATTTACCCAGAATATGTTCATATCTGATTTTACCAACAGGTGTTTGTTAATTTCAACCGACAATCCTATACCGGGACCGGCACCCGCACTTGTGATTTGCTCTGATTTGTAATACATTCCCCCTGTTTGAAAATATGGCATAAAGCATACCCTTTCCTGTGCCTTCACCAGGTAGGAAAAAAAACAGAAGGCCAGCACAATACCTGTTTTTCTCATGGTTCTATCTCTGCTAAAATGGCCAATGAAGCGGCAACCAGTTGGGTATTCGATTTAAGAAAATCCTGATTCAGGGAAGAAGGAGTGTCAGTTTGTTTATGATAATTCGGGTTGCGGAAATTCGCCCCATCCGAAAAGAAAACAGCCGGCAGGCCCTTGTACCAAAGCAAAGCATGGTCGCTTCTCATAAAAACCGATGATAAAAAATACACCCCATCATTCGGTGTCAATACGCCCAGCGGATTCCCGATTTTATGGGCATGAGAAAATGAAATAATCTGTTGAGTCAGTTCACCGGAATTTTTATTTCCTATAACAAAAAGAAAATTGCCCACATCAGGGAAATCCATTCCCATGATGTCTTTCTGACTTCCGGGTTCGTCAGAAGAATAGCCGATTAAGTCCATCACCAATGCTGCCGACACATCATCCGCAGTTCCTGCTTCGATGTACCTGGTGCTTCCGACAGAACCGAATTCTTCCAGATCAAATGCGACAAACCGGATTGTCTTTTTGAAAGAAAAGTCCTTAGCAGCCCTGGCAATTTCCAACATAGCAGCGACCGCGCTGGTATTGTCGTCAGCGCCACCATAGAATGCATCTAAATGACAGCCCACTAAAATCACCGAATTGGGATTTTCCCTGCCCTTCAGTTCTGCCACTACATTGTAAGCGATGGGATGTGCAGTTCCGCACACAACGGTATCCACCTGGTAACCCATGTTGCCCAATTCCTGAGCTACAAAACCGACCACTGCATCTCTTGTGAGATGACCGGACGGAAAGAGATCCTCAGGCGGGAAAGCTTCATTGTTGATGGGCGTATCGCTTAAATGCAACCGATGAATTTGCACTACCAGCGGAAACACATTTCCAGTATTTACATATTGGGCAAATTCCAAAACCTTCTGACTGTTTCCGATTTCTTCCGGTTCTTTGGAACAGGAAAAGAGTAATGCGGCAATCCAAATTATATATAACTTCTTCATCGGGTTTAATCAAAAAAACTCTTTCTTATTCTTATCAAGGTTGTTTGCGCCCTCAATGTTCTTCCGAAATGTTTGAAGTGGGTTCCCATATCCCATTCGAGAAAACTGATGTTAAAGCTCCTTTTAAGATTAAACGACAACAATTCAACATGTGCGGACAAATACATCAACCCGACATCTTTTAACATGGCTTCACGCGTTTCTTTCAACAGATTTGAAGAACTCCCGAAATCAGCACGTTTGGTAATGCCCGTTTCCAGTCCGAACAGAGGTTGCCACCGGTTAAAATGATGACCTATATCTCCCCTCACAAACGCTTCCGGTAAAACAGGGTTTAAAGTAAACCGGAATCCCGATTCCACTTTATAGGTATTGTCAAGATGTCGGGAAACCAGCATTTCCATGCCCTGGGAACCCCTGAATCCATACCCGGACTGATAAATCAGATAAGAATACCCGGTAGAAATTTCAAGATTTTTTGAATTATTTCCATGTACCGGATTTTGTGATTTCAGAGGCATTACCATGAGAATCAAGGCAACAAGTAAAAGTGGCTT